>CALMDN010000589.1 GCA_937864935.1 uncultured Bacteroidales bacterium | reverse complement strand
CCCAGCTGGTGGTGCTCATCCTGTTGACGAATTCGGTGGAAACAGTTCCGCCCAATCCAACCTGAGGCTCAGGTGAGAAGGTTGAAGCAATGGTCATGGCACCGTAAACCAGGTCTACAGTGTTTGATGTTTCATTCAGACGGATCTGGAAATTGATAACATCACCGGTACCGGTTGATCCATAGCGTTTGTAATTCTGCCACTGGATAACACAAACCCTGTTGGGGGCGGTTCCGATGGTTTCAACACGCAGAGTAGCACCAGCCTGAGCCTGAAGGTCGCGGGCAAAACCAGCGATCCTGTTGCGGTGAATGGCAACAGCAGGAACAGAGGTTGAGCTGAGCGGTGTGTAACCGCTGCTCGAAGCCATGTTAACGGATGGTGTCAGCGCACTCTGTCCGAAACCAATCCAACCGTTGTTGTTAACACCAATACGGTCGAAGGTGATTCCGTTGAAAACAAAGTCGAACCCGATGGGTGCACCAGGTCCGGTGGTTGCTGAGGTAGTCGGATTCGCCGGATCAGTGAAGTACTGATCGTCTGAGGTCGTCGTACCAAACAATGTACCCCCAGAAATTTCGGTATAGGTTCCGTTTGAAGGCATGAACCCATAGGAAACAAACTGAGAATACGCACTTCCGGCAAACATTACTGCCAGAAGCATGAGCGTAAGTAGTTTTCTCATTTTTTGTTGTTTTACTTGATTTAATTAGACATTAGATTTAAAGGTATGCTATCTCATTACCGCAGAAACGGTTGTATGAAATACTTTCTCAAGTTCGTCTTTTTGCCAAGTCCTCCTTTCTGTCAAAACGACACTTTGTTGTTAATTTTTATTGTTTTAAGAAATTAATTCTATTCAAAATCCTGCCCTGAAAAATCAACTCCAGGCAGGTTAAACTTTATCAGGAATGCAATTCTTCAGTTGGCTGAGTCGTTGCTAAGATCAATTTACTGTTTGCAGAAAAGTAATTCCGACAAATCCGGATAGGAGCAGTATGCAATCCACTGAAAATAAAAAAACCGGTAAACCTCTCAGATTCAAGGCTACTGGTTATGCGCAACATATATCGGTATTGTAGTAAAAGTTTGCCAAGCATTCCGGGTGTTTCGAGTTAACCAAAGTAAATGATATACAACATTACAGTTCAAACCGGTAAACTTTGTCTGCCTGATTGAAAAACTGTTGACCATTCAATTGTTATTAATGAATAATACCCTGATATACTTGATTCTCAGGATTTACAAAATTTTTCAGCTGTTGTCCGCAGATGAAGTCACCTCCATCTGTCGAGGGTCACATATTAATAGACAATCGAAAACTGTTTTACCCCTATTCATTCACAAAAAAAACAATCTTTTTTCTTCATTGGACCCTTAAGCTCACAGGCTTTGAATCCATTTGAAGCATCTGCATTCATTAATTCAGAAACAGTAGCCTCTGCCAAAAAGTACACAAACGTTAGCTGAAGAGAAATGCTGAATATAATCAATAGATTATCAGGCATTTAGCAGCAAAACATGGTTTTCCGGTGCAAATATAGTAATTTGCATGAATCCTTACACAATCAATGAAAATTTAACAATTTTTCAACATTTGACCTTCGCAACAGGGAAAAATACATCTGTTTTCCTGCTTCAGAACCGGAATGAAGAGGATCAACCGGGAAAAGGATTGTGCAGATACAAAAAAGCTGGGATTGATTTTTACCGCTGACCCGCAACAACAATCTTTTGTGTGCTTGTTTCCCCTGTACCCCTGGTGAATACAACCATATACATTCCCGGTTCAAAACCTGAGATATCCATTTCACCTGTCCCTTGGGGCAGCCCTGAAAGGGAACTGATTCTTCCAGCCAGGATACCCTCGGCTGTGTAAACTCTCAGATCGAATGACTCATCGGGTGAAATCAGCGATGAATTAATCGTGATTTTCCCTGATGTCGGATTCGGATAGACAAGGCCGGAATGTGACACGGGAATTTCCGATTCAGGGATGGAGATTTCAATGTTTTTCTGATTGAGGATGATCAATACACCCTCAATATCCTTGTTTTCACCGGAAAGTACAATAAGGGGAAAGGTTGAATTGGTATAACCGGCCTTTTCTCCCCAAAGGCGGTAGCTGCCAAAAGGCAGATTGTTAAAACTGAATGAACCATCGGATGCTGTAAGCGCCCAGCCAAAGATCCTGCTGAAACCAGCATTCATAAGCAATACGATGTGGTTGGCAGCCGGGGCGGCGTTGTTTCCTGAGGGAAACGAACCCTGATCACCAAACCAGGGTTGTGCATACAGCTTATCATCGACACCTTCATCGCCCAGGTAATTGAAATACCCGCTGATGGATCCGGCTCCTTCCGGAATCTCAGTGTCAACCGTGAGTAATTCGATATCAACATCATAAACATCGGTTTCAACAGGCAAGAGATGCGCCTTTTGCCACCTGGAAGACATAGAATAATAAGTAGGGAGCCTTTGCGGAAAATATTCCGGATCGCAGAGTGCATACAAGTAATAATTGCCTGCTGCCAGGTTCTCAAACAGAAATTTTCCGGCAGCATCTGAGCTGGTTGCTTCCACAGCTCTGAATCCTGAGGTCCCATCCCTCACTGCAACAACAACAGCATCAGCAATCTGATTGTGATCCATACTGACTTTACCATGAATACTGTAGCTTGGAATAATCCCAAGAATTAACGTATCTCTCAACGACCCGCAGGCAGACTCCAGATTAACAATCAGTTGCACTCCTCCGTTGAGAATATCGTTGTCTCCGGGCTGGTATGAACAATTCAGCAATCCCGGATCTGAAAAAACTCCGTCACCCATCGTTTCCCAGTTCAGCATCGTATAGTTATCTGCAGCTGCAGTTAAAGCTGTATATGCTTCATGCCGGAAAACCGTGGTATCATTGCCTGCAAACAAAAATGGAATTCCACCGATACTGAGGGTAAAACCGTCGCTGAGTTGCAAGCCTTCCGCTGTCTGAATAAGCGTCAGATTCACAGATCCGTTTGCAATATCTGCGGGGCCTGGGGTATAGACAGGATTGATCTCTGTGGCATTACTGAAATTACCATCCCCGCTGGATATCCACTCAAGGTTGTCGGTGTAAAGCGAGGTGGCATCTGCAATAATATAGGCAGACCCCTGACAGACAATGGTATCTGTACCGGAATAAGGTCCTGCAACTGCATAGCTGTAGTCACTCTCGTGCCCTTCTGTCTGGTCGGAAATTCCATCAGCATCGGTATCATAGGCGGTTACAGCAACCGGATCAGCCAGTGCAAGATTCTCCAGAATGCATGTTGTATCTGAACCCACATCAATAAATCCACCAAATCCTTCACTTCCAGCCTCTCCGAAGTATACCCTGTAACCAGCAATGTCAGATTCGGTATTGGGCTTCCAGTCTACCAGGATATGATCGCCGGCCCGACGTTTTATTACCAGGGCCGGTTTCATCATTGGTGACTGTGGATCAGGTGTTTCTGAAACTGGCTTATAAAAAACTTCACCATAGATCTCATTGTCATGAAAATCGAAAATCATACTGTCAATGCTGGTGGTATCGGTGGTACCCCACCAGTTGTTCTGAGCGAAAATATCTGTTTCAAAGCGATTGACAAAGATCGGCGATCCCAAAGGGCCAAGGATTGAATTGAAACGGAGCGGGTGCTGCGGCCCGGCTTCAAACAAAAACGTTTCATTCAGGTTTCCTGAAAGCAGGTTGTATTCGAAGGTATTGTTTACTGAATATTTAAAATCCTTATGCGTCACCAGCACTCCATGGGCATTTCCGGTAACTGTGTTCGCAGAAATGCGGTTTCCAAGAGAAGCATCGGTAAGGTGCATTCCCCAGCCTGTATTGTCTTTGACAATGTTGCTTTCTATCAAGTTGTATCCGGCCTTTGAAATCAGCATCCCGGTTACATTGCCGGCAACCAGGTTGTTCCTCAATGTATCAGCATCCTGTGAGAGTTTGATTCCGATATCATTGAACTGAACAATGTTGGAACTGATCACATTGAAACCCTGATCTGCCTGTCCGCCATTACCGATGTGAAGCCCGATATTGTTGTGGGTTACAGTATTACCATGAATCTTATTGAATTGAATATGTCCCTGACCGATACTCATAAACAGAGCAATGTTGCGGTGGTAACTCAGGTTGTTGTTGGTGAGCTGGTTGTAATTACTGTTGCTGTTGGACGGATAGAATACCCCGATGTCGCAGTTGGTGATGGAACAATTGTCGATGATGTTGTTATCTGAATCTTTGATATACATACCATAGCTGCATTGATCCACAACAGAATGATACAGGTACAGGGATGAACCGGATTGAAGTGTTATTCCGAAATCACTCACTGTTATACTGATTTGTCTGGCAAGGATGAGCGAGGTGTCAGACAATTTCAGACCTGTGGTGGTCTGGCTGATGGAGATATATTCCAGAATACTGCCGCTCACGTAGTTCCCGCTTTCATCAAGCCCTGTTTCAGAACGGGAGAAACTGATGCCATCCCATTTGTTGTCGGTCTGGGGTAAAAAAGATATCGGCTGATCGGGCGTTCCCCTTGCAATCAACTCCCCTCCTTCGGTCCTGAGTGAACTGCCGATCATAAAATACAGACGGGTTCCGGGTTCAATGGTCAATACCACACTGTCGGGAACGATGAGCGGTTCGACAACGATAACGGGATTCAGTGCAGGTGTATAAACTGTATTCCCGGTAAGCACACCACCTACATACTCCTGCGCAGAACCAACGCTTATCCCCATGGCCAGGGTAAAAGCTGTC
>CALMDN010000588.1 GCA_937864935.1 uncultured Bacteroidales bacterium | reverse complement strand
CCGGCTTTTCAACCTTACCCGGAGGTCTTTATGAGCCGGGGTTCCGGTATAATTACACCTTACACTATCTGATAGCTTTTCTGATTATTGCCGGGGGGCTGGGGTTTCCCATTGTTTTCAATTACTACCGTTTGCTCAGGCATTACCTTTTTAACCTTATCCGCAGGTTCCGCGGGCAGCGAAAATATTATCATGTTCCCAATATCATCAATATAAATACCCGCCTGGTGCTGATAACCACAGGGATATTGCTGGTGGCAGGTTTTGCCTTCTTTTTTATCGCCGAGTACAGTCATTCCCTGTCGGGCCTGTCGGTGAGAGGTAAGATAGCCGGGGCATTTTTTGGTTCAGTAACGGCCCGTACCGCAGGATTCAACACCGTAGATATGATGTTGTTTACCCCGGCAACCGTGCTGTTTTATTTCGTTCTGATGTGGATCGGGGCCTCACCGGCATCCACCGGCGGTGGCATCAAAACCACCACTTTTGCCCTGTCGGTGATGAACATCCGGAGTCTGGCAAAAGGGAAAGACAGGATTGAGATTTTCGGGCGTGAGATCAGCAATGAATCGGTCAGAAGGGCATTTGCCGTGATTTTCCTGTCATTTATGGTAATAGGCTGTGCCGTGCTCATGCTTATGATCACCGATGGTTCATTCGGGCTGAAAAGGATTATTTTTGAAGTGATCTCGGCTTTTGGTACGGTGGGACTGACCCTGGGGGTGACGCCCGGCCTTTCGGTCGCCGGCAAATGGATTCTGATAATCACCATGTTCATCGGCAGGGTGGGTACCCTTACCCTGGTGGTCAGTATTTTCAGGAAGATCAGAAGCCTGCATTATCATTACCCGACAGAAAGCATTTTAATCAATTAAACCAGAGAACCATGAAGTTTATCGTTATCGGACTTGGTAATTTCGGCACTGCCCTGGCTACCAGGCTTACCGCAATGGGCCACGAAGTAATCGGAGTAGACGGTGACCGTGATAAAACGGAACTATATAAAGATGTTATTACCAACACCATTTGTATGGATGTAACCAATGAACAGGCGCTTTCGGTATTGCCGCTGAAGGAAAGCGATTTTGCCATTGTTACCATTGGTGAGGATTTCGGTGCATCAGTGATGTCTACAGCCCTGCTGAAGCAGGCCGGTGTGAAAAAACTTGTCAGCCGGGCAATCAGCCCGATGCATTACAAAGTGCTTGAGGCCCTTGGGGTTGATCTGATTCTTCAGCCCGAATATGAAGCTGCCTCGAGGTTTGCCGACAGCGTGCTTTTCTCAGGGGTAAGCAACTCTTTTGACATTGCCGGAGAGTTTAAGATTGTTGAAGCCCGGTTGCCGGCCCGCTATGAGGGACTCAGCATCAAAGAGGCGGATTTTGTCAGGCGGTACAATTTATCCTTGATCACGATCATCCGGAGCGCAAAAACGACGATTCTTTTCGGTCAGTCTGTCCGGGAAAAAAGGGCGCTGGGGATACTTCAGCCGGAGGAGATCTTACAGAAAGGAGATATACTCGTGCTGTTTGGCAACCTCAAAGATTTTGAGCTGATGCTCGGAGAGACGGAAGAGTAAAAAAAAAAGCTGCCTGTGAGGGCAGCTTTTTTTTTGAATTAGAAATGGTTACCTGATACTTACTTTGCGCAGGCTGGTGCCTTCTTTGGTTGTAATGCTGAGCATATACAGACCGGTGGGCAGACCGGCGGTGTTGATACGCATTTCGTTGGTATTTCCTTCTGACTGGTAAACCATCTGTCCGGAAATGTTGTAAAGGCTGGCTTTGCTGATGTCAGAACCGGCTTGGATGTTCAGGACACCATTGGCAGGATTCGGATACACCTTCAGGCTTTCAGCAACAGGCTGATCACCGGTTGAGGTAACAAAGCTGATGGCGATATCGTCAACCAGGAAGATAAAGGCATCGTTGGAGATACACTGGATAGCTACATAGACTGCCTGCCCAACGTAATCGCTGAGGTCATATTCAACATAAGTCCATGCTGTGGCAGGGGCTTCTACCGGACCGGCAATCTGGGTAAAGCTTGACGGATTGTTGTCGGTGGTTGATACCAGGATGTTGTATTTCTCTAAACCGTACTGAGCGGTATATGATTTCACCCACATGGTGAGCATCGGGTTTTCGCCGAGGGTAACCTGTGGTGAGATCAGCCAGTCGTTGTTCGGAGGTGTTACAGATGCGAAGCAGGCACCCAGGCGCTCACCGCCATGGGTGGTCATGCCTGTAACCGCTGGCTCAGTGGTGAGCGGGTTGAAGGCGATAAAGGCCATCGGCATTCCCTGGTTGGGGAACGTTACGTTGGTAATGGTATAGGTTTCACTGCCATCAAGGTCAACGGCTTCCCATGGTTCGAAGGTAAGGGCAAAGTCTTCCTGGGCTTCGAAGTCGAGGATAATGCTGGTGAGGTTACCACCACCGGAAATTTCAATTTCAACCGGACCTGCAGGAACTGATTCACCATTGTCATAAACAGCAGTAACGAGGTACTGGTATCCGCCATTTGCGAGGTCAAGATCATCGTAGAAAGTTTCGGTGATCTGGCTGGCAATCATTGCGCCATTGCGCCATACGTTGTAGCCAAGGAGTTCGCGTTCGCCACGGGTCTGTGCAGGCCTCGGGCTCTGGGTCTGGTTAACGGTAACCTGGGTCCTGGCGGATTTTGTGAAGTTGGCTGCAACGTTCGGAGTGTCAAAAGAAGGAGCGGCTGAGATCTCGCGGATGGTGCCATCGGTGTATTGTACAACAGCGCGGATAACGTATGCTTCAGTCCATTCTGTCCAGGTGCTTGTTGACGGATCAAAATCCCATGAGCGTCCGTTGTTAAGATTTCCATCATAACCAACAAAAGTGGTGGCATTGATCGAGCCGAAGCCGACAACAAAATCTCCTGAAACGATCAGGTTTTCACCGGTAACATCAATCTCGAGCCAATCCTCATTAATGGCGGTAGCACTGGTAGTAAACAATTGAGTGGTTGAAGGGGTTCCAGCTACTTCGTCCCATCCGTAAACTTCAGCATTGAACGTATTGTCACCATCATTAATGGTAGTGAAATATTTCAGGGTCAGAATCTGACAGGGGCCCTGGGGTGACATGTGGGTTGACATGGTGTATCCTTCATAACTGTAAGCATCCGTAGTTACACCATTGTCATAGATCAACTCTTCAATGGTGCCGGCACCGCCGCCACCCGGAGCATCCCAGGTAAGGTGAACATCGTTGCCACCGGTAACAGTACCCTGGAGGTTGGTAGGAGGCAGAGGCTCTTCGAGCGAACCGTTGAATTTGTACATACCGCCAACGGTGTTGCTTTCGTTGAAGGCACCGCACCATCCGGTAGTGCTGTTGATCCAGTCGGTTGCGAGGAACTGGGTTCCTTCGGTATCGGGGAAGAATGCCCAGGTGTGACCACCGTCGTAGCTGTAGGCAATTCCGGTTGCACCTTCAGCAGCTCCGGTACAAACCCATGTATTCGGGGTGCCGGGAACATAGGCGTAGTCGTTGGTAAGCACGGTACCGGTCACAGCAATGGTTGACCAGGTAACGCCGCCATCAAAGGTTTCTGACATGGCACCAACGGAGCTGGCTCCCTTGTCCATGGCAATACCATGGGTAGCACTGGCAAATTCCACATCGGCATAGGTTACAGGAAGAGAGGTTGTGGAAACTTCCCAGGTAATACCTTTATCGGCAGACCTGTAAACACGGCTTTTGTTGGTTCCGAACCAGATGTTGTCTCCAACGGCTGAGTAATATCCAACAACTCCCCACTCACCTGAAACCGGTGCAGGAATGTTGGCAGCCGGAACCAGTGTCCAGGTTGCTCCACCATTGGTGGTGGTGTACATTTCGAAATCCCCGTTGATAGGGTCGCCCTGGCACCATCCGTTGTTGGCATCGAAGAAGTGCACGCAGTTGGGGAATGAAGCGGAATTGCTGAAAGCAGCAGATGTCTGCCTGTTCCAGGTCAGTCCGCCATCAATGGTTTTGTAAATTCCCTGAGGCTGTGAACCAGACTGTTTGTACATCGGAACATAAGCGGTAAGGGCATCGGTAGCATAAATCATACCGGGCTCAAGGCCGGCGCAGTTGTTGATAACGCCCGGAGTCCAGATTTCACCACCGTTGGTAGTGCGGGTAAACTCCTGAATTACGGCTGCTGCACCACTGCCATCGTAGGCGGTAGCCCATACAACCTGATCCGAAACAGCGTGCATGAATTTGATACCGCGCGATGCTGTAGCAAATCCTGAAGCCTGTGGAAGCCACTGGGCCATGCTGCTGAATGAAATGGCCACGAGGGCCACAAGGGTAAATAACTTTTTCATCATGGTTATTTTATTGGTTTGACATAGGATTTCTATTACCTGCAAATATAGAAAATGCATGGAATGTTTTACCTTTTATGCGATCAATCGTCATAATTATTTACCAACAGCGGAAAAATTAAAGGCCAACACCGCTGTATATCATTCACAGAATCAGATAGCTGTTTTTAATATTTCCAGTTCTTTGTCAATTATGGCTGAACGCAGATTGTGGCTTTTTTTCGGCTTCTTAGCCTTATTTTTTTAATTTTGCAACCCTCAAATCTGAAGTTATACGGTTCGATTATGTTTGAAAATTTAAGTGATAAGCTCGAAAGGGCCTTCAAAACCCTGAAAGGTCAGGGTCATATTACCGAGATCAACGTTGCAGAAACCCTCAAGGATGTCCGCAAAGCATTGCTTGATGCTGACGTAAGTTACAAGGTAGCCAAGCAGTTTACCGATCAGGTAAAGGAGAAGGCGCTGGGTCAGCAGGTACTTACGGCTGTATCCCCGGGCCAGCTTATGGTTAAGATCGTTCACGATGAGCTTGCTGAACTCATGGGCGGAACTCAGTCGGATATCAATCTCAAAGGTTCTCCGGCAGTGATCCTGATTGCAGGTCTGCAGGGATCCGGAAAAACTACCTTTTCTGCCAAACTGGCCAATTACCTGCACACAAAAAAAGGGAGCAAGCCCCTGCTGGTGGCCGGTGACGTATACCGCCCTGCAGCAATTGAACAGCTGAAGGTGCTTGGTCAGCAGATCAATGTTCAGGTATTTACCATCGACGAGAATAAAAATCCGGTAGAAATTGCCCGCAAGGCCATTGCTCATGCAAAAGAATAC
>CALMDN010000587.1 GCA_937864935.1 uncultured Bacteroidales bacterium | reverse complement strand
TCGAGCGGAGCCGAGACCATCCGGGAAACGGAAACCCGGTGGTCGAGCCTGCCTGTAAGTGAAGGCAAACAGGCGGAACCGGAACCACCATGATTCAGGACCAAGCATTAAAAATCCTTGTCTCAGGTTGTTTCTGCCACTTTTTCTTTTTTGAGTGTTTTTGTAGGGTGCCTTGAAGGATATTGTAAGGTGTTATTAATGAGGTTATTGTAAATCCCGTCTTACTTTTGGTTGTGATTTCACGGCAAGTGTGTTGTAGCGCATTTTGCCCGGTGTAAGTTTAAAACGCTTGACCATGAACTTCGTGACCACTGCTTCAGTTTCCCTTTCTGCGCTTTGTCTGCTGGCATGCAACCCCGACTTCAATCCTGATTCCCGGGAGGGGAGCAACAGTGCTGCCGGAGAAGAAGGTTCTGCTGTTGTTTTTCATCGCAGCAACGAACCCAATGAACAAGCATTTACCTTCCTGCTTCCCGAAGGCTGGCAGATTTCCGGCGGCATCACCAGGGTTGACCCCAATGCCTCCGGCGGATCGGGCAATGCCATTGAGGCCAAGCTTTACATGAAGATTTCATCGCCCGATAACAAGGCCGGCATGGGTTGGTTACCCGATACCCGTTTCTTCGATATGCGCCGGTTTCCGGGCCGGAACCTGGCAGCGCCACTTTTCCCCGATGGCAGCAATTACAATGGTATGACAGTAATGCCGATGCCTGACCCCGCCTCCTTTATCAGGGATGTGGCCGTTCCGTTTGCCCACCCGCATGCCCGGGATCTTAAGATAGCCGGTACCCAGCCCATGCAGGAACTCTCGGATGAGTACCGCAGAATGTCAGCAATGTTGCTGGGAGGATATCAGTTTGAATACCAGACTGTTATTGCGACCCTTGAATACACGGAGAATGGGATCCTCTATCTCGAAAAGATGGTTTGCGCCATCGAAGACTGGGGACAAAAGGGCGGTGGATTCTGGAGCAACAAGGAGACCTGGTATGTGAGGTCGGAGAAGTCACATTTTAATGAGATGGCTCCTGTATTTGCAACCATAGGTCATTCCGTGAAACACAATCCTGAATGGATTGCCCGGGAAATACGCAGCCAGCAGGTAAACAGCGCAATAGCCGTGCAAACCCAACGGGAGATTGCCCGTATTGACAGGGAAATTACAGAACACCGTGTACTGACCAACTCTGAGATCAACAACATGATGTACCTCAACCTTACCGGACAGGAAGACTTCATTAATCCTTTCACAGGCAAAACCGAACGCGGTACCAACGAATGGAATTTCCGCTGGGAGAACGAACAGGGAGATGTGGTTTATCACAACAACCGGAATTACGATCCCAATAATGATCCACATATGGCTATTCGTGGGTTTAAAAAATCAGAAGTGAGAAACAGATAAAACCAAATCCTTATAAATCATGAAATCACTTTACTCAAAGTTCAGGAATGTAATCTTTATTGTGCTGATTGCCTTTGCTTTGCCAGGTTTTGCTCAAAGCTACGGCTGGGAATGGCGAAACCCTTTACCCCAGGGGAATACCCTGAATGATCTGCTGATTCTTAACCAGAACTCGGCCATTGCTGTCGGTCAGGCCGGTACAGTAATGAGAACAACGGACCGAGGGAGCAGCTGGCAAATCAGAACCGTTGATGCCGATACGCGTGATTGGCTGAAAATTTGTTTTTCGGATGCCAATACACTTTGGATTTTATCAAACCATCTGGTTATGAAAAGCCTGGACATGGGCGAAACCTGGGTGCCGGTTTTATATACAACGGTAAAATCTTTTAACTCAATCTGCTTTGTTGATTCCGACAAAGGGTGGATTGTCGGAAAGGGTAACAACAGCCTGATCCTATGCACAACGGATGGCGGTGAAAACTGGACGGAAGTCTATACCAGCAGCAACAGCACACTTTATGCTGTTTGTTTTATTGATGCTCAGCAAGGTTGGGCTGCCGGATCAGGAGGTTATATCATTCAAACGGTTGATGGAGGATTAACATGGACCCAGCAGACATGTCCGCTGAGTAGTCTTCTGAACGATGTTACCTTTATCAGTTCCACGCATGGATGGGCTTGCGGTTATAACGGAAGCCTTTTGCAAACACAAAACGGTGGCAATACCTGGGAAAGCAGAACCGTATCTACAGATACCTATAACTGCGTTACTTTTCTGGATCAGAATACCGGATGGCTTGCCGGTGTGATCGGGCACATCTATAAAACCACAAACGGTGGCAGCGACTGGGTGCTTCAGACCAATGAGAGTTATGAAACCGCAAACGTTGTTGCATTCTCTGATCAGGCAAATGGCTGGACTGCAGGTGTTAACGGAGCTATTGGTATCACCTCTGACGGAGGCGCCCACTGGATTTCTCTGAAAGAATCACTTACCGATTATACTTTTAATACTGTAAGTTTTCCTGATCAGAACAACGGTTGGACTGTTGCCGGAATTTATGCTTACCACACATCCAATGGAGGTGAGAACTGGGTTCAACAGACAACACAGACCAACTCAGGCCCCAAACAGATTTTAAATTCGGTTGTATTTAATAATGCCAATCTTGGTTGGGCCTGTGGTGGTAACGGACTGATTGTAAATACCATAAACGGTGGATCATTATGGAGCCCGCAAACATCAGGTACGACTTCCCTGCTCTCTGATATCTGCTTCGCTGATGAAACCAACGGTTGGGCATGCGGCGAAAACGGAACCATCATACACACTACGGATGCCGGAACCAATTGGTCAGCACAGCCATCCGGAGTCACATCCACCCTGAATTCTGTATTTTTTGCTGATGCAATGCATGGATGTGTTGTAGGAATTGAAGGCAAGGTTCTCGTAACAGAAAATGGCGGGATCTCATGGAGTCAGCAGACAGTAGCTGATGGTGCTGAACTGAGATGTGTTCACTTCAGTGACATGAACCATGGCTGGATCGTCGGAACTATGGGGGCCTATCTGAGAACGACTGACGGAGGCATCAGCTGGACTGAGCCTGTAACGGGATTCGCGAATGCAATGAATTCGGTATTTTTCTCTGATTTGCAGAACGGCTGGATTGCCGGTCAGTTTGGCTCGCTGTACAAGTCGCAGGATGGTGGCCTCACATGGACGATGGTGAGCAGCAGGACATCGCAACACCTGAAGGCAGTGTGTTTTGTCAGTCCGGAAACAGGCTTGATTATGGGAGGTAACGGCACCTTGCTTAAAACATCAACCGGTGGTGTAGTGTCGGTCTTCGATTATCCGGCTAATACAAACGAAGATCACCTAAAAGTTGAGCAGAACTTTCCGAATCCTTTTTCAGATTTTACAGGCATCTTTTACGAACTCAGTTCAGCAGCCCGGGTAAACTGCAAAATATACAACAGTCTGGGTGTTTTGGTGGCTGAACCTTTCACGGAATTCCGAAATGACGGCAAACATCGGCTGGATTTCGACGGGAGTAACTTCCCTCAGGGACTCTATTTCTGCACGTTTACCCTTTATTCCAGCGGAAAGTTCTGCTCCCGTACAATCAAAATGAGCATCCTCAGGTGAGGCCGGATCCGGGCTGTGGTATGAATAAGGCATCGCTTTCAAAATGCTTCGTTGTACATGAAATCAATAGAACCAAAGACAGTTATTAATCATTAAATCGTTGATTATGAACAAAATAAATTACTTACCTGCCTTTTTCATTGTATCGTTGGGAATTTGTTTGTTCCTGACGGGCTCCTGTTCAAGTGATGACAAGGACGAGACCCCGCCGCAGAATACTGTAGCGGATATTGATGGGAATGTTTACCACACCATCACCATTGGAACCCAGACCTGGATGGTTGAAAACCTTTCCACTTCGCGTTACAGGAACGGGGACCCCATTCCGCAGGTAACCGATGGAGCCCAATGGATGGCCCTTTCATCAGGCGCTTGTTGCTACTACGACAATTCTTCAGCCAATGGAGATGTCTATGGAATGCTATACAACTGGTATGCTGTGGATGACCCGAGAAATCTGGCTCCAGAAGGATGGCATGTCGCTTCCAGGGAAGAATGGAATACACTTATATCATTTCTGGGAGGTGAATTGGTTTCGGGAGGTATATTAAAGGAAACAGGCACTGCACACTGGAATAGTCCCAACACCGGGGCAACCGATGAGGTTGGTTTCATAGGACTGCCCGGGGGCGGAAGATCGCTGGACGGAGTATTTAACAGCATCGGGCAATCCGGGCTCTGGTGGACATCAACCGGGAACAGTGACACTGATGCATGGCCAAGGGGCCTGGCATACAACTCCGAATTGATATTCAGTAGTTTCTGGCTTGATAAGAACAGCGGTTTTTCGGTCAGGTGCATCAAGGATTAGTCAGTAAAAGTTTACAAATCTCAGACCAATAGGCCATGAAAAAACATTCAATTATTGCTGTATTTACGATGCTCGCTATGCTGGTATCCGTTTCAGGCAGAGCGCAGTGGACGCAATCCTCATTTCCGGTTTCAAACCAGGTCACCGACATTCTAGCATACGGAAATGTCTGGTACGTGGCCACTTCAAACAACGGGATTCAGCGTACGCAGAACTTCACCGACTGGTCTGCTTCATCTAACGGGATCGCCACCACCGACATCCGCAGGATCATTGCTTCGGTAGAAGGTGCCAACATCGTTCTGTA
>CALMDN010000586.1 GCA_937864935.1 uncultured Bacteroidales bacterium | reverse complement strand
AACCTGCAAACTTAAAGATATAAGACCAGAATCTGCTGCTTGTCAGGACATAAAAAAACTGCAACTGGAAATGCAACCAGATGCAGCTTTCAGCTTAAGGCAAATACCGGTGTTTATTTTCCCAAAGTCACAATAATTCCGAAATTCAGACCGATACCACCATACTTATAGGTCGTTTCTTCAGTTTCGGATCTGTCAGGTGTTTCGTTTTTGTATTTTTCCTGATCACCCTTGTATCCGATCAGCAGGTCGAACCCGACATTATCGGTAACGAAGTAGGTGCCTCCGATACCTATCCCGTAGGAGAAAGTTGAATACTTTGAATCCGAAGTGCTTCCTGAATAGGTATAGGAGTTTTTTCCAGCTCCGATTCCGGCCGAAACTTCGGCAAACGGCATAAAACCATCCAGATTGGCAATGTAATACCTGACAAAGGGACCGAAAACAAAACTGGTCCAGGTGTATTCATCATCACTTTGTGACATCTTCTGTTTATCGAGACTGATATCCATGAAAATCCCGACAGGTAGTCTGTCGATAACAAAGTAACCCACCTGTGGCCTGAAGTCAAAATCCGTGTATTTGGAGACTTCGTTGGTAGTGCTCCCCGATTTCATTTTTTCAGTAGCTGCATCGAATTCAAGGTTTGAGGACCCCCCAAAAAGCCAGCCGGCTTTTTCAACCTGCGCTGAGGCAACGGCACCAAACAGCAACATCAGCAATGTTGCTGTGATAAATCTTCTGTTCATGGCTGTATGATGTTGGTTAATATCACATAAATATACGAAATAAATTGAAAATGTCAAGATATATACCTTAAAATCAGGGCAGCAATCATCTCACGGGTGGACTTAAGCAACCCCTCTCATCAATGAAGAAAAGAAATGTAAATAAGGAAAAACGCATTTCGGAAATGGGATACTCCGGATTGAAAATCAGTCGCAGGAATTGAATTGGTCTCTATTTCACCCTCATCACTGCAAACAGGCTGAACATCCAGCCGGGCAGTGGGCCGGGTTTGCGTTTGGTCAGATCGAGCGACCAGCCAAGTTTCTTTACAAGGGGTATTTTGTGGGTTTCAACGAACTCAATGAGGGTGCCTTCAGGAGCCTGGATGTAAGAAAAACTACCGGCTGCTTCACCCATATCGAAGGTATCCATATCGCGGGCGCTGTCAACGGTGAACGGGAATCCCTTTTCTTTCACAAGGTCGCGCAGGCCATCCATCCCGTTGATGTCGAAACAGAGATGAATGAACCCGGGATCACCCCATAACCGGCCTTCATAAATATCGCGCGGTTTACGATCGATACACTGTACCAATTCTATGCGCGAAGGTCCGAACATCGGGCTGAAGGCGCCGTTCCGTTTCCGGCTGTGGGAAAGCATTACACGACGGTATTTACCATCAGCACCCGGAAGTCCTTTGAAATCTCCAAAAACCCCGGTCTTATCGTATTCTACCACATCATAACCCAGGATTGACTGATATACAGGGAGGCTCTCCTCGATGCTCTTCACCCCGGCCATGATTCCGAAGACCCCGCCATTGACTGACTTTTGCTTCTTAAACACGAATGGGTCGGAAACAACATCCCAGAGGTTGCCGTAAAGATCTCTGACATAAAAATGACGTGTGCCGGCAGGATCAGCGGTTATTTCATGAATGAGGTTCAGATTCCACTCTTTAAACTGGTGAAAGGCAAGGTCAATATCTGCAGTTTTAAGCTTTCCAGCGAAAATTCCCAGATCACCGGGATGAATCTCAAAAAGCGGGGCCTGAGGTTTCTTACCGGTATGCTGCCAGATTTCAAAACCTCCGCCTCCTTCAAGGTTTAAGGCCAGAATGGCATGCCTTTCCCGGGGCACTCCATCTGTATGCGGCAACATGAGCTCAGCCATTGCAGCTTCTTCAAACATCTTGATATCCATACCGAAATGTTTACGGTACCAGGCAAATGCCTCATGGATATCTGTTACTCCTACACCAAGTTGCTGAATTCCGTTGATTTGTGTTGCCATTGGTAGTTATTGAATTTGATCGGATAGCCTGAAGTGCTTAAACCGGTTTGATTTTACGGGCCAGGATATAAAAAAGCGCTGGAAGAAACCGGCGGATATGCACCATCAGCAATTCGTTTCCTCCTACCAGTATCTCCTTTTTCTCTCTTCTTAGCCCATGGAGAATTTGCTTTGCAGCTTTTGCTGAGCTGATACCGTTGGCCTGTCCCGGATCCATTTTTCCGTATTCGGTTCCCTGGCTGGTCAGGGCATATTTTGAGATGTTGGTATTGATCCTTCCCGGGATAAGGATGCTGACACGGATATTGTGCTTGCTGTTTTCCGCCCTCAGACTTTCGAAAAAACCCTGAAGGGCATGTTTGGAAGCAGAATAGGCAGATCGGTAAGGAAAACCAAATTTTCCCACCATACTCGAAGCGATTGCCAGCTGACCACCTCCATGAGAAACCATGTGCGGGAGTACAGCCTTAACCAAAGTTACTACCCCGAAAAAATTGATCTCCATAATGCGTCGGTCAATCTCAACCGGCGTATCCAAAACCAGAGAGCGCTGGCTGATTCCGGCGAACTGATATAAACCATCTATTGAAATTCCTTCAGAAAAAACCGAATCTGACACTTTCCTGACAGAAGCAGCATCTGCCATATCAAGAACCTCTGCCCTTACCGCACACCCGTTACGGGCAATCTCGGCAGCCGTTGCCTCCAGCCCATCCCTGTCACGGTCAGAAATAATAATCAGACGGGCAACTTTTGATAAACTGACAGACAAGGCTTTACCCATCCCTGATGCGGCTCCTGTTATCCAGAATGTCTTCCCGGTAAAGTCCATTTTATTTTCTTAAGTCTGCGAAGATAAGAAATTTAACACTTTTCATAATTTTTACCCACCACGTCCTCAACATTTATCTGAGTCCTGATGCTCTCCTTTTATCGACAATAATGCAAAAGCAAGGAGGACATTTAAAAATTATTTCAGATAATTCAGTAATTTCGGCGGTGAAACAACCTGAATTTTTGCTCCTCATATCATCCGCAGGACCATTCATCAGTTAAATGAAGTCCCGGACCATAAAATTAACTGCAGATCTTTGCTAAACCCAATGAAATGAAAAATGCATTCATTCTTGCCATCCTGCTGGCATTCAGTGTAACTGAGAGTCAGGCACAATGGAGTAACAACGCGGCAGTCAACAATGTCATCTGTGATCTGACCGGAGAGCAGGCGATCCCCAAGATTGCAACCTGCCCTAACGGAGATACCTACATCGGGTATTTCTCAAATGAGACCGGCAACTACAATGTCCGCTTACAACGGCTGGATGCTCAGGGCAATGAATTGTGGGCAACCGATGGTATCCTGATCAGCAGCAATGCCTCCGACACCTGGCTCACAGACTGGGATATGACCGCAGATGTGAACAACCACTGCGTTATGACCTGGCAGGATATCCGGAACGGAAACAACAATGCCTATGCATACAGAATAGCACCCGACGGGAATTTTGTGTGGGGGGCCAACGGCATTGCCCTGTCAAACAATTCTGAATTTAACGCCTCACCAAAGGTCACCTGTACCGCAGCCGGCAATGCCGTTTTTGCCTGGATTTCAGGCGACAACATCATCATGCAGAAAATAAATGCTGCCGGTGTAAAACAATGGGGCGACAACGGCATCACCCTTTCGGGCACCACAGCCTTAAACTGGCCTCAGCTGATGCCGGTCGGGACCGATGACTTCATCATGAAATACTTTGAAGACAGCGGTCCGCCCAATGCCCCGACACGTCATGTTTTTGCGCAGCGTTACAGTGCAACCGGCAGTCCGGTATGGGCATCGCCCGCAGTAATTTCTGACGCCGGTGGTATCTCGGCGTGGACGCAGATTTTCCCTTTCATCAACGATGGCAGCGACGGATTTTACATAGCCTGGCACGACGATCGTGACAACAACCAGCTGGCCTCAGTATGGGTTCAACACATCAATGCATCGGGTGCCGTTGCTTTTGCAGCCAATGGCATTGAAGCCACCAGTCAGGGAGGAATGAACCATTATTACCCTTATCTGGCAAAGCCGGCCGGGTCTGATGATGTTTATGTTTTCTGGAACGAGATGAACGGCCTTCAGAGTCAGAAAGGAATATTCGGCCAGAAATTCACCTCAACCGGAACCAAACAATGGGGCAACAACGGCATGAGCTTCATCGCCGTTTCAGCAACCCAGGTTACCCCCTGGGGAGCCGGAGGTACCGATACCGATGTTATGGTGATGTACGATGAAGCTACCTCCGGAACCTCCTCAACGCTCAAAGCCATGCGGATAGCACCGGACGGCAGCTTTCTGTGGCCGGGAAATTCTGTTTTTGTGAGTTCAGTGGCATCTTCAAAAGTCCACATCACCATGAATGACTTCCAGAATAACCAATGGATTGTAAGTTGGGAAGACAACAGAAATGCCAGCGCAGACATCTATGCCCAGAATCTTCTCCTTGACGGAACACTGGGCTATTATGACCCACAGTTCGGCAGCATCCAGGGACAGATTGCGCTCAACGGAGGTACCGGCAACATCACGCAGGTTCAGGTTTCAGCCGGAAATGAGAACACCTTCCCTGACCCCACCGGATTCTATACCCTGACAGTCCCGGTGGGAACCTATACGGTTACTGCAAGCCTTGCAGGCTATTATCCGGGATCGGTAAGCGGCGTGGTGGTGCTTGAAGATCAGGCAACTACCGGGGTTGATATCGTTCTTGAAGCCATCCCCACCACAGGATATATTACCGGTCACGTTGTACTTACCAACGGATCAGGTGATGTAACGGCCACGATTGTAACTGCAGGTACCCATTCAACAAGTCCCGATGCCACCGGATTTTACACCCTCGAGACCGAGGTCGGTGTATGGGATGTGGAAGCCAGTCTGGCAGGATACACGCCTCAGATCAGATCCGGAATCAATGTTGCTCCCGGGGAGACTACACCGAACGTAAATTTCAGCCTGTCTCTGCTTCCGACAACCGGATATGTTCAGGGAACCGTGCATCTGGCCAATGGTACTGCAAATGTTACTGAAGCGGTTGTTACGGCAGGTAATGCCACTACGCATCCTTCGGCCAATGGTTTTTATTTTCTAGAACTTCCTGTAGGTCAGCATGATGTTATCGCTTCTCATCCGTTTACCGACGTTCAGACACAATCCGGTGTTATGGTGGAGCCCGGACTTTCGACAACCGGTATTGACTTTACCCTGAATGTTTTCAGAACTGACCTGGTATGCAAGGCCTTTGATCAGTACGGGATTGCCCTTAACGATGTAGATGTGAGTATCAGCGGCCCTGAAGGTACCTATTCAGGAATTATTACTGTCGATTCTATTGTTTTCGCAGATATTCCCTGGGGTTTTTACACTGGAATGGCTTTGGCAGGAAGCGCTGCTCCGGCTTTCTCCGATACCCTGGTAGACGCCTCGAACCACATGCTGATTTTCTGGTTATACCTGGAAAATGTCAGGGAATCAGAAACTGCATCTGCAGTAAAAATCATTCCGAATCCGGCAACCGCTGATGCGAAACTTGCATTAACCATCCATTCAAAATCCTTCATTTCCTTCGAAATCAGCGATGCAGAAGGGAAACAGATTGCACGTCTTTCTGCAGGACAGCTTGATGCAGGAATCCATGAATGGCCGCTGCAGACACTCTTCAATGGTAAGTTGCCAGCACCGGGTTCTTACTTCCTGAACACTATTATTCAGGGAAAAAGGTCCGTTACAAAATTTATCATCCGATAGCAATTCCAGAGGAGAACAGACTGTGAAAACCGTATGGACTATTTCCACCAGGTATAACTAAAGTCTCATCCGCATTCATAAGACAGAGCAGACAACATCAGGCGTCTGCTCTGCTTTTTTCGCGGATTACCGTAATTACGGAGAGGTAAAAACCAGTACAGGCCTTGTTTACGATTCGGAATAAATAAATACCTTTGCGTAATGTTGCACACTAATCACATTCTACAACCATGAAAAAAAACATTTTCAACAGAATACTCACTTTAACCTTCATTTCCGTTCTTGCTTTACTTACCGCTTGTCAGCAAAAGAAAAACAGTGCCGATACCGGTGAATTGCCTCCGGGAACACATATGGTTGATGTTATTGAGGTAATACAGACTTCGAACTACACTTATCTTCAGGTATTTGAGAACAATGCAAAATTCTGGATTGCGGTTACGCGTCGTGAAGCCAAACCCGGAGATGTGCTTTACTTTACCAATGCCATGGAGATGACCAATTTCCACAGCCGGGAACTCAACCGCGATTTTGCCAGCATACTATTCGTAAATGACCCAAGCGATACACCGGTAAAAGCAGAAACCATGCAGAAACCATCCGGAAAATCCCCGGTCAGCCGCTTTGCTGAGATTTCTGTTGAGCCGGCCAATGGTGGAATTACCATTGCTGAATTGTACAAAAACAAAAGCAGCTATGCCGACAAAAAAGTGAAAATCCGTGGAGTGGTGGTTAAATACAATGCCAACATCATGCAGCGGAACTGGCTTCACATCCAGGACGGAACAGCAAACAACGATGATTTTGACCTGACAATCACCACTCAGGAAACCTTTGCTGAGGGAGATACCGTTACTTTTGAAGGGATTATAAAACTGGATAAAGACTTTGGTTCAGGATACAGCTATAGTGTACTGATGGAAGAAGCCCATGCTGTTGAGAAAAGCAGCCAGGACAGCAAATCGATGTAAAAGGCTTGACGAATCTGCGATAAACAGCAAGGGACATGAGCAATCATGTCCCTTGCTGTTTATCATGACTTAAGCCATTCCTTCCCTTTCCATGATGGCGGTACCAACAAAATATCACATTGAAAAACAGGCCTGCAGCAGAAAGCCC
>CALMDN010000585.1 GCA_937864935.1 uncultured Bacteroidales bacterium | reverse complement strand
CCGGCAGGTGATTCCTTCACTATTGTAAAAGAATCTGAAAACAAACTGACGCTTGTGATGGACGTAAACAGTTGGTTCGACTCGCCGGAGGTATTTGACCTGGACTATTTCGGGGGGGCCATCATGCAGAACCAGGAAGCCATGCAACTGGGTTGCAGAAACGGCGCCGATGCCTTCAGGCTTGAATAACCGGTATGAAAGACGCTTGGTAGAAGTAATTAATAATTTTAGGATAACCAATAAAAAAAGCAGGCAATTGCCTGCTTTCTCACTTAAAATTCAGGAGTTTATCTATTGTATGGACAATCCGGACGCGGGCCATTGCCATCCCTGTAGCCCCTTCCGGCCTTACCCCTCCTGCCTTTTCTGTCACCATTACCATCATTGAATCTTCCCTGCGGGCCACGTCTGTCGAAAACAGCCTTCTGCGCTTCGGTCAGGAGTGCCCTGATTTCGCGGCGGTGGGCTTCGCGTTCTTTCATGATGTCACCGCGCAGCTTTGATATCTCGTCAATGGTTTTGTCAATCGCTTTGGCATCCGGTTCATCGGCCAGCCTTAAGGTGGTCATTCTGGCCTCCTTCTCACCGATTTCAGCCCTCATCAGGTCTACTTTGCGGATATGCCGTGTTCTGAGCTGTTCAATTTGCTTGCTTTGCTCGGGAGTAAGGTCAGGGATAAATCCCATTCCGGGGCCTCTTCCGGCCTGATCGGGACCCTGGGGTCCGCGCGGTGGTTCCTGTGCCAGTATGGAAGTGTTTAGAAATGCGGTCATCAGTATTCCGAAGAAAATGACCGTTACAATTGCTGTTGACTTTTTCATGGTAGTTGATTTATTGGGAGTTAAAATTAGTTTCTGCCATTCCGGTGCCGGTGCTGCGGTCCTTTTCCTTTGCCTCCGGGTCCGCTGTCACGAGAGAGGAGCTCACGATAGAAGAATACCAGTTTATCCTGCTGATCGGGCGTAGCAATGGACTTCACCTCAATCAGGTGCTGAACCGTCAGATTTTTTACATGGGCCTGCAAGTCCCCGATGTCTGCATTGATCCTGCCCAGGCGGGCGGTATCCGGTGATTCCAGGAGAAGTTCCTGCAATGCCTCGTTGTTGAGCTGTCTGATCCGGGTAAATACCGGATGAGCTTTTGACCGGAAATTTCGTCTTGAGTCCAGAAATGCCTCCTGTTGCAGGCTGTCAAATCCCAGTTCATCCATCAGGAACCCGGTTCCCCTGAATCCGGGATCACCCGGCAATACGCCTTCTTCTGTTTGATCAGCGGCCGGTTGCCTGAGTGCAGCCTGCTTCATATTAACCATCACTGTAATCACAGCGGCGAGGTTCACCAGGGTAAGAATCACCATGATGATCAGGAAAATTCTCAGGCGGTTATTCTGTATCATCGGTTTCTGTATTGAAGTTAAGGTAGTTTTCGAGAGCCAGGTCAGTAGCATCGGAAAGGTTAAGATCGGCCGCATAGGATTGCATGTATTCAGAACGAAGGGTTTCTTCGCTGACACCGCTGGCTGTATTTATCGAAATAAATGAGGTAAACAGGCGGCCGCCCAGCCAGATACCGAGCAATACAGCAGCAGCAGCGGCAGACAGCCTGGGTGCAAACCTCACCAAGGGTACCAATCCGTTTGATTTCCGGCCAGAACGCCTTTCTCCGGATTTCTTTCCGGCAAAGAGCCTGTCGTAAAAGTCGGGATCCGGTACCTGTTTCCTGTCGGGGAAGCTGGCATTGAAATCAGCTGAGAGCTTCTGATGAAAACTGCGGCAGGCAGCACAATCTGCTGTATGCGCATTCAGTTCATCGTCCGGCTGAAGAACGGAACCGGAAAATACCCGGTCAATCATCAGTCTTTCTGCCTCAGCACAGTTCATTGTTGGTTTGTTTTCAGTTTTGACACCATCTGACTGCATAACTTGCACCCTTTCCTTAAAAATAATAATTTTTCAACCTTTTTTGCAGTCCGAGCCTTGCCCGGTGAATCAGTGATTCAACCGCCGACAGGCTGAGTTGCATAACTTCCGCCACTTCCGCATACGAAAGGTCCTCCATCTTATTCAGGGTAAATGCTATCCGCTGGTTTTCCGGCAATGAATCCAATGCCTTTCCGATCACCGACTTTTGTTCCAGGTTCTTCAATCTGCCATCTGTGGCATCATCACTCATTTCAAATTCCTGACTGTTGCTTCCTGATGGTCCGGGATCAAATACCGCACTAAGCTCCTGCCAGAAACGTCGTTTTCTGTTGTTGCGGATAAAATTCAGAGAGCGGTTAACGGCAATGCGGTATAGCCAGGTGCTGATTTTTGCATCTCCCCTGAATCTGCCGGCATTTCTGAAGGCCTCAAGAAAAACCTCCTGGGTAACATCTTCCGCATCGTGTCTGTTGTGGATAAAACTATAACAGACGTTGTAAACAAGTACCTGAAACTGACCGGCAAAGCGGCGTCCGGATTCCGGATCACCATCAGCAACCTTTCTCATCAGTTCAGCATCTGACATAAACAAGCGGATAGTTCAATGTAAAAATAGAGTGTATTTGACACCGATGTCCGGAAAACTTGTGATAACTCAAAAAAAAACTTCTGTTTCAGGTATCTGTTTGAATACTGATAATGTTCATTGATCACATCCGATTTTACGATCCGTCAGAAACTGCGGTGCGCAAATACTTTTTTCCTGAAAAATGAGTTAACTATTAACAAACGGCTGTTGATAGTTTTTCCGGTCAGCAAAAAGCCCGTTGGCCGAATAAGCCTAATTTTACCATGCAATAAACCAAACTCTATGATTTCCGGAATTCTTCTGCAGATTACCCAGCCTGCCACGGCACTCAACGACACCATTGCACAGTCAGCAGCCCAGGCCCCTCAGCCAACTGAGATCAGCCTGTCGGTATGGGAACTGTCCCTGAAAGGGGGCTGGATAATGTTGCCCATTGCCATCATGTCGGTAATCGCTGTTTATATCTTCATTGAAAGATATATGGTGATCAACCGGGCAGCGAAAGATGAGCAGAATTTTATGAACAACATCCGCGACTTTATCCATAACGGTCGGATAGATTCTGCCCTTGCCCTCTGTAAAAACAACCGTACCCCCATTGCCCGGATGATTGAAAAAGGAATTATCCGTATCGGGAAACCGCTGAACGACATCAACGCTGCCATTGAAACAGTCGGAAAGCTCGAGGTTGCCAAACTCGAAAAGAACCTCGCAGCACTGGCTACTATTTCGGGGGCTGCACCCATGCTGGGCTTCCTCGGCACGGTAGCCGGTATGGTGAGGGCATTTTACGACATGTCGATGGCCGGAAACAACATTGATATTGCATTGCTCTCCGGGGGTATTTACCAGGCAATGATCACCACAGTGGCCGGTCTGATCGTGGGTATTCTCGGTTACCTCTGTTACAACATACTGGTTGCCAGGGTTGAGAAAGTTGTTTTTATTCTCGAAGCCAGGGCTACCGAATTTATGGACCTTCTCCACGAACCGGCATGATTCCGCAAAGCGGATCTCTTTAACATCTCATAAACGATGGCCATCAAAACCCGCAATAAGATCAACTCAAGTTTCAGCATGGCCTCCATGTCTGACCTGGTTTTTCTGTTACTGATCTTTTTTATGCTTACTTCTACCCTGGTAAGCCCGAATGCCATCAAGCTGCTGCTGCCATCCAGCAACAGCAAAACCATGGCGAAACAATCGCTGACGGTATACATCGACAGCAAT
>CALMDN010000584.1 GCA_937864935.1 uncultured Bacteroidales bacterium | reverse complement strand
GGGCTCGGCGCCCGCGATACCCTTCGTCTTGAAATGGGCTTCTGTCTCTACGGAAACGACATCAACGATACCACCTCCCCCATCGAAGCCGGACTGGGTTGGATCACAAAATTCACCGATGAGAAGGATTTCATCAACAAAACAGCATTGCTGAAACAGAAAACCGAAGGCGTTCAGAAAAAACTCGTTGGTTTTGAAATGATCGACAGGGGCATCCCCCGCCAGCATCATATCATTACCGATGCCGAAGGGAATGAAATCGGCGAGGTAACCTCAGGAACCCAGTCACCCTCGCTGAAAATGGCCATCGGAATGGGCTATGTACCCACTGAATTTGCCAGACCTGACACGGAAATCTTTGTCAGTATTCGCGACAAAGCGCTGAAAGCAAAAGTGGTAAAGCTTCCGTTCTACAAAGGATAATTCATCATACCAGTTCAGCCCGCACATCTTTTCAGCTGTGCGGGCTGTTCATTTAATCCTGCAAAATGAATGCTACCATTGAAATATGCCTGAGCCCTGCCCTCTACCCTTTCCGTACCACCCAAGGCAGGCACATCACGGCGGTGATCGACATTCTTCGCTTCACCACATCGGTTGTTGCGGCTTTCGACCATGGAGTAAAAGCTGTAATTCCGGTGGAATCGCTCGAAAAAGCAGAGATTCTAAAAAAAAGCGGATATCCGGTAGCCGCGGAGCGCGATGGACTGCGCCTGCCTTTTGCTGACTATGGAAACTCTGCAGCAGATTTCCGGAATCCTGAGGTTGCCGGCAAAACACTGGTTTATTCAACCACCAACGGAACGGTGGCAATGAAGATGGCTGCAGCCAACGGACCGGTGGTCGCCACTGCCTTTACCAACCTTCCGGCTGTTGCACAATGGCTGGGAGCCATGGGTCAACCAGTGGTTGTTCTCTGTTCGGCATGGAAAAACCTGCCGGGAATCGAAGATACCCTCTGTGCCGGAGCACTGGCGGAATTACTTAAAGAAAAGTATGGTTTTACTACTTCCTGTGATTCAGCCTCCATGGCCATCACTATCTGGAAGCAATCCCGGGAAAGATTGCGTGAAGTGATTGAAAACGCATCGCATTACCAACGTTTGCTTTCGTTAGGCGTTGACCCTATGTTGGATTATACCCTGAGGATAGGGGTATCGCCATCAGTTCCTGTATTTGAAAATGACAAGCTTGAAAACAAAACCATCCCGGGCTGATCAAACTTCCGGGAATTGAAAAAATGGCTGAAAATGCCTGTATTCTTATTCAATATTATGACAGGTAATCCTGCAACCCGCGCTGACAACCCCGAAAATGCCGAAAAGCCTGAAGATTTCAGGTTTCTTCTGGAACAGTTTGCCGACCTGAAAATCATGCGTTATCAGGTTCCCGGATTCTCCTCACTACCCAACAGACAAAAGATATTCATCTATTATCTGAGTCAGGCAGCCCTGTCGGGCCGGGATATCATCTATGACCAGAATTACAGGTACAATCTTGCGATCAGACGCACCCTGGAACACATTGTATTGAATTACAAGGGCGACCGCAACAACCCTGATTTCGATGCTTTCATGGTTTATGTAAAAAGGGTCTGGTTCAGCAATGGCATTCATCATCACCATTCGAAAGACAAGTTTTTCCCTGAAATAAAACGTGAAACCTTTCTGGAATTCTTAAACGATTCTGGCCGGGAAGGTCTGCCGCTAAAACAAGGACAGAGTGCGGAAGCTTTCTGCTCTGAAATCGCTGAAATCATTTTTAGTCCCGATATCGCACCCAAAGGTGTCTGCCAGGAAAACGGCAAAGACCTGCTGACCCATTCTGCGGTAAATTTTTATGAAGGCATTACAGAAACGGAAGCCCTTGATTATTATAAAAAACTGAATGAGCAGGCTGCTGCTGAAGACTCCCCTTCCCGCGTCTCCTTCGGGCTGAACAGCAAACTGGTTAAGTCGGACGGCAGGATTTCGGAAATCCCCTGCAGGATTGGCGGGCTTTACAGTGAGGCGCTCGAACGGATTGTTTACTGGCTTGGGTTGGCTGCGGATTATACTGAAAACAGTGTGCAGCAGGAAACCATAGAAACCCTCATCAGTTATTACAAAACCGGTGATCTGAAGACCTGGGATAAGTACAATGTAATGTGGGTTAACAATACTGAAACCCATGTAGACTTCATCAGCGGCTTTATTGAAAATTACAGCGATCCGCTTGGCCTGAAAGCAACCTGGGAAAGCCTGGTCAGCTTTAAAGATATGGAAGCGAGCAAGCGTGCAGGCATCATCAGCGCAAATGCGCAATGGTTTGAGGATCATTCACCGGTTGATCCCCGTTTCCGCAAAAAAGAGGTCAGGGGTGTTTCGGCCAGGGCCATTGTTGCTGCACAGCTGGGCGGAGATTGCTATCCGGCATCGCCCATAGGAATCAATCTGCCCAATGCCGACTGGATCAGAAAGGAACACGGATCAAAATCGGTGACCATTGAGAACATCACCCTGGCTCATGAGAAAGCCGCCCTGGGAAACGGAATGCTGGAGGAATTTGCCTTTGATGAAAAAGAGGTTCAACTGGCAAAGGAATTTGGTTCACTGGCCGGAAGTCTGCATACCGACCTGCATGAATGCCTTGGTCATGGCTCAGGACAATTGCTGCCTGATACGCAGGGCGATGCGCTGAAGAACTACGGGTCGCCGCTCGAAGAGGCCCGGGCCGATCTGTTTGCGCTCTACTTCATCGCCGATCCGAAAATGATGGAACTTCAACTGTTTGAACAAGAAGATGTTTACAAAGCTGCTTACAACGCCTATATCCGCAACGGGCTGATCACCCAACTAACACGCATCCGGATTGGGAACAACATAGAACAGGCCCACATGCGAAGCAGACAACTGATTGCTTCGTGGTGCTACCACAAGGGCAAGCAGAAAAACGTGATTGAATTTCTGAAAAACGGAAGCAGGACCTTTGTGAAAATCAACGATTACAACGGATTGAGGATACTTTTCGGCGAACTGCTGGCTTTAATACAGCGGATAAAATCAACGGGCGACTATGAAGCCGGGAGGGACCTGATTGAAAATTATGGAGTCAAGGTAAACCCGGAGCTTCACAGGGAAGTGATTGACCGGTTCTCTGCACTCAACATCGCTCCTTACGGGGGATTCATCAACCCGGTATACGTACCTGTGATGCATGATAGCGAAATAGCCGATGTTGTGGTTGAATACCCCGAAAACTTTACCGCTCAGATGCTCCACTACTCAGCAAACTATTCTTTTCTTCCGGATTACAATTGAATGAATAAAAACAACCTATTGATTATCAAAACAGAACAACAATAGCTTCACCATGTCAATAAAAAGACACCTGATTTTCTTCGTTTTCCTGGTTTCTGGCCTGACGGCTCAGCTTTTTGCCCAGACTGAAGTGGATGAACGTGCCATGATTTCGTTTCACAAGGGATTGGGATTCAACGCTCCGGACAGCACCTTCGGGGTGAACATCCGGCTGAGGATGCAGAACCGCCTGGGTTTTACCTTCGATGATGCCTTTAAAACAGATGAGATTGAGGCCAGGGTAAGCCGGCTCAGGCTCAGGTTCGATGGTTATATCCTGAGCGATAAACTTCGTTACTACCTGCAGCTGTCGTTTTCGCGCGGCGACCAGGACTGGGATAACACCCACATTCCCAATGTGGTTCGCGACGCCATGGTCTATTATCATTTCAATCCCCGCTTCTATATCGGATTCGGACAGGGAAAGCTCCCCGGGAACCGGGAGCGTATCATCTCAAGCGGTCAGCAGCAGTTCTGGGACAGATCCAATGTGAACGCCAATTTCACCCTTGACAGGGATTTCGGACTCTTCGGATACTACAGCAGCGAGCTGAAAGGAATCAGCTTCAACCTGAAAGCAGCGGTTTCTTCAGGCGATGGGCGTAACCAGCTTAAGTCTGACAAGGGGCTTATGTACACCGGAAGGCTCGAGTTGCTTCCCCTGGGCAGGTTTAAAAAAGATGGTGACTTTTCCGAAGGTGATCTGGAATTCGAACCACGGCCGAAATTATCGGTTTCGGGTGGGTATTCCTTCAACAGCAAAGCCAGAAGAACCCGCGGTACCATTGGCACCGACCTCTACGAAAGCCGCGATCTGACCGGAGTTTTTGCCGACATGGTACTGAAATACAAAGGATGGGCTCTTTCATCGGAATATATCAGCAGAACCGTAGGAGAATCAGCCTTCACCTACAATACCGCTGATTCAGCCATGATGGCCTGGGTAGTTGCGGGCCATGGCATCAACACGCAGCTGAGTTATTGTTTCCCCTCTTTCTGGGAATTCGCCGCAAGGTATTCTTTTATCGAACCGGATAAAGAGATCAGGGCGCTATTGCCCAGGGATTCGTATTATGTAAT
>CALMDN010000583.1 GCA_937864935.1 uncultured Bacteroidales bacterium | reverse complement strand
GCCAGGATGGTTATAACGGATTCTGGCGGGGTACAGAAAGAAGCTTATTTCTTTGGCAAGCCGTGCGTTATTGTACGCCCTGAAACAGAGTGGGTTGAGATTGTAGATGCGGGTGCCGGGATCATTGCAGATGCTGATTATAACAGGATTGTTGACGGAACCAGGAAGTTTATTGAACAACCACCAGCGAATTATCCTGAAGTGTTTGGTGATGGCAGGGCTGCCGAATTCATGTGCAGGACCATGATTGACTGCCGGGCCGGTGTTTCAGGCGGAGAATAACCAACGCGCCTGATTTCAGACTTCTACAGACAGCTTGACATGCAGTGGGTTACCTATTGCAGCTTTTCCCCCGATTTGGTAGAAACCTTGTTGCTATAATCTTGAATACCAATGTTATATAAAGGACTCCACTGATATAAAAATTTGTATGAAAGCTTGAGATTATTTCGAAAAAAGTTATACCTTTGCAGTCCGTTTAAAAATTCGTACTGAATTAATAATCAAACCTTAAAACAGATGTTGAAAAACTATGAAACCGTTTTCATTATGACTCCCGTTTTGTCTGATGAACAGATGAAGGAAGCGGTTGGAAAATTTCAGAAATTGCTGAAAGACAAGGGGGCTGAGATAGTCCACGAAGATCATTGGGGCTTACGCAAGTTTGCCTATCCCATTCAGAAGAAAACCTCAGGATTTTATCACCTGATTGAGTTTAAAGCTGAAGGCAAGGTAATCAATGATCTTGAAGTGGCATTCAAGCGCGACGAGCGGATTCTCCGCTTCCTCACCGTGGCACTGGACAAACATGCCGTTGCTTACAATGAGAAGAAACGCGTTAACAAAGCTGCTGCAGTTGCTGCTGAACCAGTTACCGAAGCCTGAAAGGTCTAATTTTAATTCAATCAACAATGGCAAATCAACCAAATTCAGAAATAAAATACTTAACCCCGATTGCTGTCGACGTTAAGAAAAAGAAATACTGCCGTTTCAAGAAGAGCGGTATCAAGTATATCGATTACAAGGATGCTGACTTCCTGATGAAGTTTCTCAATGAGCAGGGTAAGATTCTTCCCCGCCGTATCACCGGTACATCAACCAAATACCAGCGCAAGGTTGCGCAGGCGGTAAAAAGGGCCCGTCATATTGCCCTGATGCCTTATGTGGCTGACTTGTTAAAATAAGGAGGATCAGATCATGGAAGTAATTCTCAAAAAAGATGTTCCCAATCTGGGTTATGCTACCGACATTGTGAAGGTACGCGACGGTTACGGCCGCAACTATTTGATTCCCCAGGGAATTGCAATTCTTGCAACGGAAGCCAACAAAAAGATGAACGCTGAAACCCTGAAGCAGAAAGCCTATAAGGAAGATAAAATTCGCGGTGAAGCAGAAGCACTCGTTAAAAAGCTTGAAAACATTACCGTGAAGATTGGTGCAAAGGTTGCTTCAACCGGAAAGATCTTCGGTTCGGTAAACTCTCTTCAGATTGCTGAAGCCATCAAGGAACAGTTCGGTTATGAAGTTGACCGCAAGAAAATCCATCTTGATGGTGATTCAGTAAAAGAAGTCGGTGAATACCAGGCCAAGGTAATGCTTCACAAGGGTGTGAGCGTTTCTATCAGGTTTGAAGTTTTTGCTGAATAAGCTAACCGTTCTTCAGAATATTGCATAATTTTAATCCCGGTTTCCAGCCGGGATTTTTTGTTGACCATGCTTTCAAAAGCCAGAATCAAATACCTGAATGCGCTTCGTCTGCTTAAATACAGGCAGGAAGAGGGACTGTTCATTGCGGAGGGGGTGAAACTTATCAACGAAGCACTGAAAAGCTCATTCGATGTGCTGGAAATCTTCGCCACCCGCGAATGGATTGAAGCTGGCTACATCCCTGCCGGCAGATACCTTGTTGACGTTAATGAAATCTCTGAAGATGAACTGGGCAAAATCACCGCCCTGAGTACCCCCAACCAGGTGTTGGCCGTCATCAGACAACCACAAAGCCAGCCTGCCCCGCCTGCTGCTGGGGAATGGGTGATCGCACTCGACCAGATCCGTGACCCTGGAAACCTAGGCACCATGATCAGAACCGCCGACTGGTTTGGCATCGACAGGATCGTTGCTTCCAAAGGCAGCGTTGAATTATGGAATCCCAAAGTGGTTCAGGCCAGTATGGGTTCAGTTTTCAGAATGCCTTTCCATACTGTGAACCTGACTGATTACCTGGCTGAAAACAGGAAGACCGTACCGGTATTCGGGACCCTGCTCGAAGGAGAAATGCTTGGTTCCGGTCCATTGGGCAAACAAGGGATCGTGATAATCGGTAATGAATCGCACGGAATATCGGCCGAAGTAATGCCGTTCATTACAAGCCGGATTACCATTCCGGCAGCCAGACAGGGGAGGGGCGACACGGCTGAATCACTGAATGCCTCTATCGCTATGTCAATTCTTTGTTACGAAATCAGAAGACAAAACCCCTCAGGCAAAGCCTGATTTTTTAATGATTTCGCAACAATGGACTGCTTTGTTTTGTTTATTTATTGAAATTGAATTAACACCGTACAGCATTTAAAAAATTCTGTGCGGTGAAATAAAACCAACTCTTATGTTACTGAAAGTAATTCTGATTGCAACCCTCCTCATCGCGCTTGCCTTTTCGGGAATCGCGATAAAAATGTTCTTCAGGAAAGGTGCTGAATTCCGTAAATCATGTTCCAGTGTTGACCCGGCAACCGGAAAAAGGCTGGGTTGTACCTGTGGCGGAGAAGGCGAATCTGCCGGAAGCTGCGAGAACAGAACTGCCTGATACCGGTCGGTTACCTGCCGGAAACTACCTCATCTTCACCCTTGTCGATAAGTTCAAGGATGCCGGGGCTTGACCAGGTTGTCAGGGCACCCGAAGTGTCAGAGTAAATCAGGTATGCATCTATTCCGGGATTACGGCTGATAAAATCCTTTGTTTTTTCGAGTCCCATCACCATAAAGGCGGTGGCATAGGCATCGGCAGTCATGCAATCACCGGCAAGCACCGATACACTGAGTACAGTATGTTTCACCGGGAAGCCGGTTTTGGGATCCAGGGTGTGTGAAT
>CALMDN010000582.1 GCA_937864935.1 uncultured Bacteroidales bacterium | reverse complement strand
CACTGACTGCCGCTGCATAGAAAAAGCCCAGAACCTCATTCCCCGGATCGGTCAGATTGCGGATATTCCCTTTTATCGCCAGGGGTTGCTTTTCGTACAAACCGCCCTGCTCCTGGTTGTTGATACGCACCTTTTCCCAGTATTCAAAGGCTGCTTCATTGATAGAGAACTGCCTCACCAATATGCTGTAGCAGATTCCCAGCCGCGAAGTCTGTCCATTCACAAAGTGAAGCGGAAATTGCCGGTAGGTATTCTCTGACAGGCTGCTGGTGGATAGCGTGAAAACATTTTTAACCTCATTGGTCAGCCAGCATTTTTTGTTTGAGAAATCGGGCGGTATTACCGCATTAAAACCTCCATCGTAATAAAACTCCACAGGATGGGCGGCATGGTATTCCCAGGTTTCTGTTACTTCCCATTTAAAATACCTGCTTTTGCTCCCGGTGGCATCCAGGTCAACACAAAACCTGGCCCCTTTGTCAACGATTCCCGGCACTGCGGTGGGAAGCTTCTCAACAAAATAATATACTGAATCAATCTGCGGGCTTTCGGTTAAGGTATCGTTTCCCGATTGCAGCTGTTTTCCGTCAGGCGTGGTAATGCTCAGCGAGAAAACGTTGCCTGCCTTCAGGTCTGCTGCTTCCATCCATACCCGGTAGATTCCGTCTTCCGCTTCCGAAAGTACAAATTGTTTTCCGCTCTGATCTGATATGCTTACGTAACAATCCTTTACCGGACGGTAGGCAGGTGCAGAAACCGGTGAAGAGAGTGAAATGTGTACCTCCTGAAACCCTTCAGCATCGGTTATACGACCGGTAACCACGTACTTCTTTTCGTCATTGGTCTCAATAACAGGATCATAGGGCTTGATGCAGGAGGATACCACAACAACCCACAGCAAGGTTGTCAACCATTTAATCCGCCACATAATTTCCGAGTTTAAGCATCCAGGTTGCTGTAAATAAAGGAACCCCGATCACTGAATACTGATAACTCCTGATCTTTCCCTGTTCCGATTTAAAATACACGGAATAGGGATTGTCTCTTCCGGTTGCATTGTATAGGCTCAGTACCAGGGAGTTGTGTACCGGCTTTTTCTTACGCAGGTTTCCTTCGATGGTTACCGAGAGATCTATCCTGAAATAGTCCGGAATACGGTAGGCGTTCCGGTCAGAATAATCCACGATAGGTACTTCGTTGATGTAGTAGATGCTTACAGGATAGGTCACGGGTTTGCCGGTCTGGTAAGTAACAATCCCCGAAGCGGTTAACCTCCTGCTGAAGTGATAATTGATTACGGTATTGAGCACATGGGGAATGTCGAAATTGGCCGGATAGGCATTCCCGTTGTTGAGTTGTTCCCATGTCCGGGCACCGTTGGCCTCAACCAGTACCCGGGAATAGGTATAGGCGATCCAGCCTTCCAGTTTCCGGTTATTCCGTTTCAGCAGAAATTCAATACCCCAGGCTTTCTGGTCGGCCGGCACCAGCATGGTTTCTACATGCGGATTGTTGAGAAAATCAGCCCCATCGATGAATTCCGGTGCATTGAAGGTCTTTTTGAAATAACATTCCAGCGAGGTCTCCCAGCTTTTATCGGGAAATGTCCTGAAAATACCTGCCGACAACTGATTGCCCCTGGCCGGTCTGATGTGGTAATCGGCCAGTTTCCATTGTGCATTGGGCGAAAGGGCAATGGTATTGTTCAGTATAAAAAGGTTCTGATGGGTCTGTATGAAAGCCAGTTTCACACTTCCCTCGTTATCGGTTTTAATGTTGAAAGTGAGCCGGACATCCGGTTCGAAATATGACTTCAACGGCAGGTTCTTCTTAAAAAACAAGGTATCCTCAATGTAGCGGATATCTTTGGGCCCATCAGGGTAGTACTTCAGCACTTCCGAAGGGCCTAGCGGATTGTAAAGGGTCAGCCTTACGCCTGCATTCATTTTCAGCCAGGGGAAAATCTCCAGATCCTCCGAAGCATAAATCGTATTCTCCACCCCGGTTTCTTTCCCCAGATACACCGGGATTCTGATGGACTGCGTGCCATCAGCCAGTACATTCCCCCGGTCGAGGCCGAAAAGATTGCCCGACAAACCCAGCTTAAGCACATTGATTGCATTGAGGTTCCAGGTTACATCGGCAGTCAAGCGGTAATCA
>CALMDN010000581.1 GCA_937864935.1 uncultured Bacteroidales bacterium | reverse complement strand
TGTATATACAGACACTCAACACTTCAAAAATACAACGGATGCAGTCTAACCCCTCTGGAACTGAATTCGATTGCCGGTAGCGGAAATTTAAAGATGCTCAGGTATTTCAGCATCAGGTTTATGGTCGGCGAACCGGTTTTAATTCTGGAGAGGTCTATATCCGGGGCAACATAGAATTGCCTTGTTCTTTCGTAATAGGGAAGGGGCTTTCCATTTGCTTCTGCCGGATTTTCTGTTGCCCCGGTCATCCCATCACCTCCGTACCCTGCAGCAATGTTGAGCCAGGCGGGGAACCTGCTCTCTTTTCCCAGAAATGAACGGATGTTGGCGGATATCCAGTAGGTTTGGCCGTTGTAATCTTTGATGAGTCGTTCAGGAAGGCTTTTACCGAGTAAATCAGGCCGGTATTCTGCGAATTCAGTCCCGTGAGCAGACCATTTCAGGCTGATCCGCTGTTCCTTCCAGATCAGTTGCTGGCTGATAAAGGCGCCGGCGCCCAGGGTATTGGCCAGCAGGTCACCGCCTGAGGCCCCCCATTCGGCTGAAAAGCCATCCAGAATCTCAATAACCGTGAGGTAAACAAAACCGAAACTTCCACCGAAAATAGCAGACCGTTTCTCATCAACGCCGGCCCATTTCAACGATTCGTACCCAACTTTTCCGATATAATAGGTCGAAGTTATGTGCCCGCATTTGTCGAGTTGCAGCCATTCCCGGTTGTCGTTGATAAAATGAAATGAGGACTGCGGATAGTTTTTATACCATAGCTGGTAGAGCAGGGTCATGGAGCCCGCATAGGCTGCAGAACCACCAATGATGATGCCGTTCAGTCTGGCTTTGTTTACCGGCTTCAAATCGGCCACAACCTGTGAACTATCGTTGGATTGCTGGGCTGAAACCAGCAATGGGATCAGCAGAAGAATGACCGGGAGCAGCAACATCCGGCCAGGCCTGTTAATGGGCATGGCCGTTTTCTTCGATGTATGGTGCCAGAATCCTGAGTGCCTGCTGTGTCTTTGATTCAAGCAATGCATCACTGCCGGCTTCGGCAAGAAACCTGAGGTAGGGCTCTGTATTGGAAGGCCTTACATTAAACCACCAATCCCTGAATTCAATCCGGTAGCCATCAAAATCATAGAAGGCTGTCGGCGTCTCTTCGGCCATAAAAGCCTGTTTCAGCGCATCCATGGCTTCCTGTTTCCTGCTGACCGGGAAATTCATTTCACCGGTTCCGGCATATTTGCTGATTGAAGCAATCAGTGCTGAAAGGCTGATGCCCTGGTCATGAAACTTTTTCACTTCTCCAAGAATGATCAATGCTGCGAGGTAGGCTGAATCAGAGTAGTAAAAATCCCTGAAGTAATAATGTCCTGCAAGTTCACCACCGAACACGCCGTTGATCTCCCGCAGTTTCAGGGCTGCATAGGCCCGTCCGACCCGCCACATGTGCATGGAGAAACCCTGGCTTTCAACATATTCTGTAACAGATCTGGAGGTTCGTATGTCCTGAAGCGACGGTCCATGGAATCCTTTGCCGGCAAAATAGCCTGCCAGAATGGCGATCATCATGTCAGGCTGTATGAAGTTGCCCTTTTCGTCCACAAACATCACCCTGTCAGCATCCCCGTCAAAAATCAACCCGATGTCACAACGTTCTTTGATCACCAGCTTTTTAAGGTCTTCCACATTTTCCTGCTCGAGTGGGTTCGGCTGATGGTTGGGAAATGTACCATCAGGAGTATCGTAAATATACAGCGGTTTCTCACCAAACAGCTCCCTGATGAGCAATGAACCCATGCCGTTGGAACAGTCGATGGCGATTTTCAGGTCTCCGGGTTCACTTTTGTACTGGTTGAGAAACTGAAGATAGTCTTTTTTGAAATCGAACTCAGTATACGTACCCGGTACTTCTGCCGGAACAACAGGATAGCCTTCGGCCATTTCGAGCAGTTCGGAGAGGCCGGTATCAAAACCGACAGGCAGGGCTTCCTCGCGTGATATCTTCAGACCGTTGTATTCCGCCGGATTGTGGGAGGCTGTAATCATCACAGAAGCTTTGAAATTGTATCTTGCTGTGGCCCAGTATACCATCGGGGTGGTGCATTTACCTGCTACCTGAACATCCGCACCTGCATCGGTAATTCCTTTGCAGAGGAACTCCAGTATTTCAGGAGAAGATACCCTCACATCATGCCCGATAAGTACAGTTTCAGCACCCAGCAGGCCCGGCAGAAAAAAACCTATTTTGTATACATCCTCCCCGTTAAAATCCCTGTTGTAAACGCCCCTGATATCGTAGGCTTTAAATGCATTTCTCATCAGTGTCGGATATTTGCTGACTAACTTTTTGTGAAGGTTGCGAGTGGCAGTTATTTGTAAATGTTTTTTCTGTTCAGGGCCTGCTGATATTTCCAGGCATTCAGATTGTGCTGTTCCAGTCCTTTCGCAAAATTGTGATAACCGGAGAAGTCTTCCCGGGCACAGAAAAACATATATTCATGTTTTTCGCTGTTCAGCACGGCATCGATGGAGGATTTCGAAGGAAGGCAGATTGGACCAGGGGGCAGACCCTGATGTTTGTAAGTATTATAGGGCGAGTCAATCTGCTTGTGAATGTTGAGCACCCTTCTGATTTCAAAATCACCGTGTGCAAAAACAAGGGTAGGATCGGCTTCCAGCAGCCAGCCTTTCTTCAGTCGGTTCAGATAAACTCCGGCTACCCTTGGCTTCTCATCGTCTTTGTTCGTCTCCTTTTCAACGATGGATGCAAGGGTAATCACTTCGTGGCGGTTCAGGTTCAGGGCACTCAGTTTCTCCTGGCGGTTGCTGTTCCAGAATTTTTCCGATTCTGATTTCATGCGGTTGATAAATTCACGTGCAGAAGTATTCCAGTAGAATTCATAGCTATCGGGAATAATGATGGTAAACAGGCTGTTTTTTGTAACCCCAAGTGAATCCAGATAAGTACTGTCGTTCAATAGCCTGATAATGGAAACTGAATCGGCCTCAATCTGCCGGCTTATTCTGCCTGCCAGTTGTTCCGGTGTACGGATATTGTTGAAAATTACCATTACCGGTTCCTGCTGTCCGCTTCTCAGCAGATTAACCAGGTCAACATTGCCCATATCACCGGTAAGCTCATACCGGCCGGGCTTAATCGCAAGGTCGTATTTTTTTAGTGAACTGACAATTTCAAACGACTTTCGGTTTATAATAATTCCATGAGAGTATAGTTGCTTTCTGACACTGTCAAAGTTGCTTCCTGAAGGGATGGTGATGAAAACACTGCCTGCCTCACCGGTGTATACATTCTGGCGGTACAAGCCCATGTAGGCAACCCAGGCAGCTCCGGACACGAGCAAAACCAGCACCAGTAAAACAAACAACAGGGGGCCGCGAAAGTGTTTTCTTGATTTTCTGCCCGAATACCGCGGATGATAATACTCGCTCATATTGAATTATGTTTAGCTGTTGATCAATTGCATGAAAACTACATCGTGCCATTGCCTGTCAGAAAGCGTCCAATCCTTCATGGTGCCGGTGATCTCAAACCCTGCTTTTGTGAACAACCGGATACTTAGGGTATTCTCTGTTCCTATATGACAATATAGCTGATGAAGGTTCAGGGTATTGAAGCTATATGAACACAAGAGGCTCAGGGCTTCCCCGGCAAGCCCTTTGCCACGTTTTTTTTCGTCAATCAGGATTCCAACCCCGGCTCTTCTGTGCAGGGGATCGAAGTCGAAAAGGTCAACCGTGCCGGCAGGGGTATTGTTTTTTCCGTTAATTATAATCATCAACCGCAACTGTTTCGCTGCATAGATGTCGTGATGCGTATTAAGTACAAACTGCTCAATATCGTTGCGTGAGT
>CALMDN010000580.1 GCA_937864935.1 uncultured Bacteroidales bacterium | reverse complement strand
TCTCTGTAACGGTAGCGATGGCATCGTAGAATATCTGGAAAGCAAGGTTTTTCTTGCCGGTATACATGAGGTTGTTGACAAACTTGGTAACAAGCACATCATTGAACTTCGGGTCCGGAAGAATGATTCTCTTTTTTGGTTTTGATTTCCTCATTGTTTTATTCCTTATCTTTTACCTGGAAGTGGACTACTTTTTACCTTTTCCTTTTGCAGGAGCTGCAGCCTTACCGCCTTTGGGGCGTTTGGTTCCGTATTTTGACCTGCGCTGGTTACGACCGTCAACACCGGAAGTATCAAGGGCACCACGGATGATGTGATACCTTACACCGGGAAGGTCTTTTACCCTGCCACCACGGATCATTACGATGGAGTGCTCCTGAAGATTGTGGCCTTCACCGGGAATATAGGCATTCACCTCCTTACCGTTGGTGAGCCTTACCCTGGCGACCTTACGCATGGCGGAGTTTGGTTTCTTCGGGGTTGTGGTATAAACCCTTACACAAACACCTCTTCGCTGCGGGCAAGAATCCAGAGCAGGCGATTTGCTCTTATCGGTTAACTTGTTGCGTCCTTTACGAACCAGTTGCGAAATTGTAGGCATATCAGTACTTTTAATTTAATTTTTCAGACCTCGGCTACCCTTTTTTTAAGGGACTGCAAAAGTACAACTATATTTCAAATTTGCAATAAGCTGAACAAAAAATATTTACAAGCCCGCATTGCCTATATTTACTGCATTTCCGGAAAATGGACTAAAACAACATCCCGGTTTTTCAACTCAAGGCAATGTTCTGAAATAAGGAAGGGGAAAAAGATACGGAGAGACAAAGAGGCCATGGGCCCCAGACCAGATCAATACCCCGTTTCTCATTGCGGTGCCCTTTGGCCGGTATTGATTGAAACCTATAGTTGTCTGACTTTATCAGGTTTCCCGGATTCGAAAATCTCAGAAAATTTGTGCATTTCAGGAAGTTAAAATCAGAACGTTCCTTCGAAATGCGGCTGCAAAAGTAGAAATTAATTTTAAATCTGCAACAATTTTATCAATTATTTTGTAACAAAACAATAAAAAAGCGCAGAATCGACTCCGCCGGCTCATTATTAAGACTTTATATAAGATGATTTACTTAAAATTAAGGTTCCTTGTCAATACTGCCCGGGGAGAATTATTGAAACCTCTGAATCTATTTGCCAGAGGTCGAAAAGGCAACCTTATTTCCTACGCTTACTTCGGGGCAAACGCTGGGGCTTGGATTTATTGTTTGGCAGTTCGGGCTGACATCCTTTCACCACCCTGCTTCTAAAAGATAGCAACAAGACCGGCTGGATGCTGATAGCTATAGCTGAATTGCAGGATCAGCAATTCTATCTGTACGAGCCACAATCAATTCCTATCTCTTAAATTTAACCGGTTAATAGTGATCTTAATTCACAAATTTAGCATGATTTGTGAACTTATCGTCATATTTTTATCTGATTATAATCACTTAACAAAGAAAACAGAGGCCATACTAAAGCAACTCCCTCAGCCTTTTGTACCCCTCGGCGCTGGTTTTTAACTTTGCTCCGCATTTCAACACCACCAGATGGGTATCTTTGCCATACAGATCGACCGAGAGTATCTGGTTCACATTTACCAGGTGGCTGCGATGGATGCGGATAAATCCCCTGGATGCGAGGTGGGTTTCAAAATACTTCATGGTCTTTTCCTTCAGGTGATTGCCCGATTCGGAGTAAATCATCACATAGTCGTCCTGGGCTTCAATATACCATATCTTTTCAACCGGAATCACCACAATTTTGCTTCCCAGCCGGGCCACTACCCTGTCGAGGTCTTCGGCAGTATCCTGCAGTCCGCTCTTCAGATCCTCTATCTCCTTCCGGGGCGTCGTGCCCTTGCTTTCGAGCCGGATACGCGCCCTGTCGACAGCCTGCCTGAGCCGTGTCCCGGAGAAGGGTTTGAGCAGGTAATCCACAGCATTCATCTCAAAAGCCCTGATGGCAAACTCATCGTAAGCTGTTGTAAAAATAATCTGCGGGGGATCTGTGAGCAGCTCCAGCAGCTCAAAACCGGTGATCTTCGGCATCTGCACATCCAGGAAAATCAGGTCGGGCTTTGCTTCTCCGATCATTTTCAGCGCCTCAAATCCGTTTTCACACTCACCGGCAATCACAATACCCTGATCCTCGCTCAGGTAATGTCTGATGATATCACGTGCAGGGGGCTCATCATCAATGATGAGTACTCTTAAGACTGTCATAGGGAGGGAATTTCAGTTTTACTTCAAAGGCATTTTCTGTTTTGGTAATCCGTGCCAGGTTGTTCATCCCGTACACCATGTGCATGCGTTTCATTACATTGACCAGGCCGGTTCCTGTTCCTCGCCGGCCGGGCTGGGAGGGATCGAAGTTATTCAACACACTGATCTCAAGCCATCCCTGGTTCAGGGTGGCCGATATCTTCACAAACGATTCTCCCGGTGTATCATAAACACCATGTTTCACCGCGTTCTCAACCAATGGCTGCAGTATCATCGGTGGAATCAGCCAGGGCAGGTGCTCCTCACCGATGTTTTCTTCTACGATGAACCTGGCTCCAAACCTTACTTTCTCAATTTCAAGATAAAGTCTCAGATGGTAAAGCTCCTGCTTCAGGGTACTCATGCGGTCGTTGGTAAAACTCAGTGAATACCGCATAAATTCCGAAAGCTTGATCACCATGTCCTGGGCTTTCTCAGGATTGGTAATCGTGAGTGAACTGATGGAGTTGAGGCTGTTGAACAGAAAATGTGGTTTGATCTGTGCACGCAACGAATTCAGTTCGCTTTCATGAAGGAGGTTCTGCAGCACCTCTTCCCTTGTTTTGCGCTCTTTCAGGTTCTGGTTGTTGACCAGAAGATAAAAGACGGTTACCATTACTATATATAAAAGCAGACCGGAAAGCACCCTCACGGTCATGGTATCGTTGAGCGCTGTCATGTATGGTTCATCGTGCCCCGAAATGACACCCATCAGCAGATAACTGATGCCGAACCAGATGAACATGGTTACTGCGCTGCTGGTGGCATGCCGGAGGGTCAGTTCCTGACGGTTGAGCTTCTCAAAGTCGGAAAACTTCACCAGAAACCACAATCCGATACCAAGCAAAGCAAAAACGGTTGAAAAGACCAGCGCCTCTGCCATTGCAATCATGTTGCCGGCTCCGAGCTGAGTGGTAACCACGACGTAATGCACAACAGCAATTACCAGCCATGCCGCGGCATAGACCGGTAAAAGCTGGTTTTTAAACAGTTTGGTGAACATCGGATTGCACTGAAAAGGTTAATAACTTTTCAGTTCACCACCACCAAAGACACTGGTTCCTCTGATAATCAGAGTTTTATTGAAGTCTACATTGGTGTTTCTGCGTTTGTCGGTATACCCTCCGAAAACATTGTTGGTTTCAACTTTTACGTTCCAGTCATTCGGAACGATGAGGGTGGTTCCGCCGAAAATGGCAGTAATCTCCAGCACATTGTCACCGGGGGCCAGCTGACACTGCGTAAGATCGGTTTTGGTTCCTCCGAAGATAGCCACGATTTCACCGCCACGGAAATTCTGAGAATGTATGGCGCGTTCGCTGCCTCCGAAGATGGCAGCTTCGTTGATCGTGTCACCATCTGCACTTGAAACATCCGGTTTGTGTCTCTTTATCCGCAGCATTTTGCAGGAACCTGAGAAAATAATACCGAGTCCGATGGCAATGATCAGTACCGGCCAGAAGAAGGTGAATACATTGTAGGGCAGATCGTAGTAGCGGTCAACCAGGAAGACACCGCCCACCGAGAGCAGAATGAGCCCCCATCCGAACTTGCGCTCTGCCAGATTTACAGCGCCCAACGCGACAAGCAGCATGGGCCATGAAAAGATCAAATGCCATACAGTGTTATCGATTATCCCTACGTTACGCATCATATAGAGCAGTCCAAAGGCAATAATCAGCAATCCGACAAGCATGGTTTTATGCCTGTTTCTCCGTCCGTGTTTCATGAAATTATGATCATGATGATTAAAAGTTTCCATTTTATTAAATTTTTATTGTTGAATCTGATGCAAATGTAGGGCAGTACCGCAAGGTAAATCTACAAAAAATCGGTAAACCGGCGAAAAAACCCGGTAAAACGGTCCGGGCAGGACATAAAAAAACCAGGGGAGCTTGTTAGGCTCCCCTGGCTCCCCAAAGTAATCATCAATTATGAAAAATGAAACCCAAAACTTCTGTTTAATCAAGATCTGGCAAATCGGGCAGCCCATTCAGATTTCCGATGTAACGGGCGTGGTTGAATGCTTCACCATACCTCATCAGCCGGAATATCTCAATCTGCACTGCCATTGAGATCAGCCTTTTTGCTTCTATTTCAGTGAACGAATCCCGAATTAACCTCTGGTAGGTCTCTGCCGCTTCGGGAGGGTAATTCCGCCTGATCTGCTTGTCGACTATCTGTTCGACAATCAGGCTGAAACTACCTGCGCGCTTTAATAAGTTCATCATAATGCGGTGGTTGATGTAGTGAGTGTAGTGTAGTTGTAGTTGCGGTAGTGAAATTTTCAGGCGCTTTCATTCTTTAATCTACCAACCTCTGAAAAGTAACATTCCATTTATCAATTTAGAATAATTCTAAATAATACCTGCTGAATTGTTAGTAACCGGGAGGTTGCTGCGTTGCGGTGCTGCGAAAAGAAGCGTAATTTTGCCGGGAAATTCAGCAGCAACACGTGAAGGAAATTTTAAAACAACTGAACGAAGCCCAGCAGCAGGCAGTGGTCAGCACCCAGGGCCCTGTAATGGTCATTGCCGGTGCGGGGAGCGGTAAAACCAGGGTACTTACCTACCGCATAGCCTACCTGCTGGAGCAGGGAGCCGACCCATACAACATCCTTGCGCTTACCTTTACCAACAAAGCCGCCAGGGAGATGAAAGAGCGTATAACCAGCCTGGTAGGCAACGATGCACGGAATGTCTGGATGGGCACATTTCACTCCATTTTTGCACGTATACTCAGGGTTGAAGGGCATCTGCTGGGCTATCCGCAAAATTTCACCATATACGATACCGATGATTCGAAAAGTCTGCTGAAAAACATCATCAAAGAGATGCAGCTGGACCCGAAGCTCTACACGCCGGGCAGCGTACTTTCAAGGATCTCCGCTGCCAAATCTAACCTGATATCTGTCGAGGACTATGTTAACAACAGTGATATTCAGGAACAGGACCGCATTGCAAACCGTTCCCAGACGGGGGAGATTTTCAGGTTTTACCGGGCCCGCTGTTTCAAAGCTTCGGCCATGGACTTCGACGATCTGCTCTTCAATACCAATGTGTTGCTGCGTGATTTCCCGGAAGTTCTGTTCAAATATCAGCAGAAATTCAAATACATCCTGGTGGATGAGTATCAGGACACCAACCATGCGCAGTACCTGATCGTAAAAAAACTGGCAGCCCGGCATGAAAACATCTGTGTGGTAGGCGACGATGCACAGAGTATTTATTCTTTCAGGGGAGCAAACATCCAGAACATCCTCAACTTCAGGAACGATTATCCGGACCTGAAAACCTATAAGCTTGAACAGAATTACCGGTCTACCCAGATCATCGTGAATGCTGCCAACAGCATCATTTCAAAAAACAAGGACCAGATTTTCAAGAAGGTATGGACGGAGAACGAAGAGGGCCATCTGATACAGGTGCTGAAAGCAGCCACCGATTCGGAAGAAGGCACCCTGGTTGCCAATTCGGTTTTTCAGACCAAGATGAACCATGAGCTGCAGAACAGCGATTTTGCCATCCTTTACCGCAC
>CALMDN010000579.1 GCA_937864935.1 uncultured Bacteroidales bacterium | reverse complement strand
CGGATACCCAACCCGCGAAGAAGAGAAACTGATCATGCGGCAGAACATCGAAGGGACCCAGCCCAAAACCCGGCCGGTGATCAAACCCGAAGACATCCTCAAAGCCAGAAACCTGACCCGGGAAGTCTACCTCGATGAAAAAATCGAAAACTACATCACCGACATTGTTTTTGCCACCCGTTTCCCGGCAGAAAATAAACTGAAGAAGTTTGAAGGGCTGATTTCATACGGTGCCTCTCCCCGTGCCAGCATCAACCTGGCCCTGGCTGCCAAGGCCTATGCCTTTATCAAGCGCCGCGGATATGTAATCCCCGAAGATGTAAGGGCCATTGCCCACGATGTGCTCAGGCACCGCATCGGGTTAACCTATGAGGCTGAAGCCGAAAACATCAAATCAACCGACATCATCAACGAAATCCTGAACACCGTTGAGGTACCGTAGCCAACAGAGCAGGTTTTACCAATACAAACTGTAAGGAAATGGAAACCAGCGAAATACTGAAGAAGGTACGGCAGATAGAGATCAAAACCCGGGGATTGTCAAACCACATCTTCTCGGGACAATATCACAGTGCCTTCAAGGGCCGCGGAATGGCGTTCAGCGAAGTAAGGGAATACCAGTATGGTGACGACATCCGCAATATCGACTGGAACGTAACCGCACGCTTCAGCCATCCCTATGTCAAGATTTTCGACGAAGAACGTGAGCTTACGGTCGCCCTGCTCATCGATGTGAGCGGCTCCAACGAATTCGGGACCCGGCTCAGACTGAAAGAAGACCTGATGACAGAGATTGCCGCTGTGCTGGCCTTTTCGGCGATACAGAACAACGACAAAGTCGGTGTGATCTTTTTCAGCGACAAGGTGGAGAAATTCATCCCGCCAAAAAAAGGCCTTTCACACATACTCCGCATCATCAGGGAACTGATCGATTTCAAACCCGAAAGTCAGAAAACCGACATATCGGGGGCCCTGAAGTTTCTGACCAACGCCCTGAAAAAACGCTGCACCGCGTTTCTGATCTCCGATTTTATCGATCAGGGATTCGAAGATGCCCTGCGCATTGCAGGACGTAAACACGACCTGGTAGCCCTGCAGATCTATGACCAGCGGGATTATCTGATCCCCGATATGGGCCTGGTTAAGGTTTACAGCAAGGAAGAAAACCGCAGTATCCTCGTGGATACGTCGAGCAGAAGTGTGAGGGATCATTATGCAAAACAGGCGAAACTGAGGCAGGAAGCACTGGAGCAGTCATTCAGGAAAAGCGGCGTGGATTTTGCCCGGATTGCCACCGGTGACGATTATGTAAAACCATTGCTCGGTCTTTTCAGGGCCAAAGGAGCGCGGAGGTAAGCAGCAATAAGGACATGGAAAAGAGCAGAAGAAAGCTTATGGAGAGGTGGTTGCGCAGCAGTGGAAAAACCGTTTCGCTTACCCTTGCATTGTTGCTGATAACCACAGGATTGTCGGCGCAGAAAATGAGTGCCGACTCCACCCGTTTTCCCATCGGCGGGCAGATTTACCTTAACCTGAGTATGGAAGTAAATGCTGGTGACAGGGTTACCTGGCCCACAACCGGCGACACCCTGACCTCACAGGTGGAGATCATCAGCAAATCGCCGGTTGATTCGGTAAAAGCCGGCAATGGCAGTCTGGTGCTAAGCCAGAAACTGCTGATCACCTCGTTTGATACCGGGTTTATCACGGTTCCACCTGTAATGTTTCTTGTTACCGCTAAAGACGGAAGCACCCGGCAGGTGCTGTCCAATCCTTTGCTGCTCGAAGTGACCAGACCGGTGGTGGATCTTACCAAAGACATCCGCGACATCAAGCCGGTGATGACGGCGCCTTTCACCCTGCGTGATTTTCTGCCCTGGATACTGCTTCTTCTGGCAGCCGGACTGATCGGAGCCCTGTTGTGGTTCTATATCCGCAACAGAAAACGGAACAAACCTTTCATCAAACTGCCCTCAAAACCCGTTAAACCACCCCATGAGCAGGCGCTGGAGGAACTCGAGCTCCTGAAAAAGGAACAGTTGTGGCAAAAAGGACAGATAAAGGAGTATTATACCAGACTTACCGATATCCTCAGGGAATATTTTGAGAAAAGGTTTGGTGTGAATGCTGCAGAAATGACCAGCGATGAGATTCTGGGGGTGATGAAGGATTTCCTTGAGGAAGTTTCTACCCTCAACGACCTGCGGAAAGTGCTTACCCTGGCTGACCTCGCCAAATTTGCCAAAGGACAGCCGATCGGGGCCGAAAATGAACTCAGTTTTACCTATGCCAGATCGGTCGTTATGATGACCTCTGCTGCCCCTTCGCTGACTCAGGAAAATGCAGCTCCCGGTGAAAAAAGTACCGGCAATGTTTCATCCAGTAACACAAACAAAGACTGATCAGCCATGTCAGAACACCTGAAGTTCGCCAATCCGGAGGCTTTTTACCTTTTGCTGCTGATACCGGCAGCCATTGCCTGGTATTGGTTTAAAGGATCTGATTCGAGGGCCAAGCTGCAGTTGTCGGATTATACCGCATTTCTGGTAAACCGCAGGTCGCTGAAAATATATCTTTATCATTTGCTGTTTGCCCTGAAGGTAATTGCCTTTGCGCTGATGGTAACTGCCCTGGCCCGTCCGCAGTCAACCAGCAGCCGGCAGAGTGTGAGTGTTGAAGGCATCGACATCGTGCTGGCGATGGATATTTCAGGCAGTATGCTGGCCGAAGACTTCCGGCCAAACCGTCTGGAAGCAGCCAAGGAAGTGGCCATTGATTTTATCCAGGGCCGGCCGGGCGACCGCATCGGACTGGTGGTTTTCAGCGGGGAGAGTTTCACACAATGCCCGCTCACCACTGACCACGCAGTACTGGTCAACCTTTTCGATGACATCAAAAGCGGTATGATCGAAGACGGAACAGCCATAGGCGACGGCCTCGCCACAGCGGTTAACCGGCTGAAAGAGAGCACGGCTGTAAGCAAAGTGATTATTCTTCTCACCGATGGTGAAAACAACCGCGGCTTTATTGACCCTCTTTCTGCTGCCGAAATTGCCAAAGTTTTTGGCCTGAGGGTTTATACCATAGGCGTGGGAACCATAGGAACTGCCCCCTATCCCGTGCCAACCCCTTTCGGGGTGCAGTATCAGCAGATGGAAGTACGCATTGATGAGCCGCTGATGAATAAAATTGCCGGGCTGACCAACGGAAAGTATTTCAGGGCCACCAACAAACAAAAACTGGAGGAAATATATCAGGAGATCGACAAACTTGAGAAATCAAAGGTGGATGTCACCGAGTTCCGCAAGAAGAAAGAAGAGTTCAAACCTTTTCTGGTGGCGGCTTTTCTGCTGCTGTTGCTCGATTTCATCCTGGGAATCTCGGTTTTCAGAAAATACCCTTAAAATAACCTGCTGAAAATAACCAACTATGTTTAGATTCGAACATACGCTTTTCCTGAATCTTTTGCTGGTTTTGCCGGTACTCCTTGTGATGTATTGGTTTTACTATCGCTGGAAAGCAAAGGTTTCGCGGGTATTCGGTGAGCAGAAGGTGATTGCCGGCCTGATGCCCGATGTGTCAGCAGCCCGTTCGCATGTAAAGTTCCTGTTGCTGCTGTTAACCATTGCTGCCGTATTGCTCGCACTGGCTAACCCCCAGGTAGGTTCAAAAATTGAGAAAGCCCAGCGAAAAGGGGTTGATCTCATCATCGCCCTCGATGTTTCGAACAGCATGCTGGCCCAGGACATTCAGCCCAGCCGCATTGAACGCTCAAGGCAGTCAATCAGCCGTCTGATCGACGAACTGGAGAACGACCGCATCGGAATCATTGTATTTGCCGGAAAAGCCTATACCCAGCTACCCATAACCACCGATTACTCTGCGGCCAAAATGATGCTGAGTTCTGTCAGGCCCGACCTGGTGCCTGTTCAGGGAACGGCCATCGGTCAGGCCATCGACATGGCCATGGCCTCCTTTAACGATGACAAGACCTCCAAAGCCATCATCATCATTACCGACGGCGAGAACCACGACGAAGAGGCTGTGGAGAAAGCTGCCGAGGCCGCCGGAAAAGGAATAAAAATATATACCATCGGCATGGGACTGGCCGAAGGGGCTCCGATTCCGGTATATAAAAACGGTGAAATGGCCGGCTTTAAGAAAGACCAGTCGGGAGCGACTGTGGTTACACGACTTGACGAAACCATGCTGACCAAAATTGCGGATGCCGGTGGCGGAATCTACGTCAGGGCAAGCAATACCCAGGCAGGGGTGAGAAAAGTGTACGAGGAGATCAGCAAGATGGAAAAAACCACCTTCGAAGCCATGAATTTCTCCGATTACGAAGACCGTTTTCAGTATTTTGTTGCCCTGGCACTCCTGCTGATGTTTGCCAATTTTCTGATCAATGAACGCAAAAGCCGGTGGGCCGGCAAGATTTCACTTTTTCATCCGTTTAACAACCAGGGGAATCATAAATCCCCGCAGGGAAACTGAATCGCAAAAAAAGACACCGTATATGTCAATCGGGAAATTAAGTTTGTTAACCAATTATATAACAGCATCCTGACTGAAAAAGAAACTGTAAAATGAAGCAACTGATATTGTATTTTCTGGCAATGTTTTCCGCTGCAGCCTTGTATGCCCAGAAGGAGAACCCACTGATCCGCAGCGGGAACAAACTTTACGGGCAGGGAAAGTTCAAGGATGCTGAAATCAGCTACCGCAAAGCCCTGGAGAGTTCACCGAAGTCGACCAAAGGCGAATACAACCTGGGCAGTTCGCTTTACCGTCAGAAAGAATGGGAAGAGGCCGGCAAAAGTTATCTGAATGCTGCGGGCAGGATGAAAGACTCCGATGCTGCCGCAAAGTCTGCCGCTTTGCACAACCTAGGCAATACGATGGTGAAAGCCGAAAAGTATGCCGAAGGGATTGAAGCCTACAAACAGGCCCTCCGGCTGAATCCGGCCGATCAGGATACCCGTTACAACCTGAGTTATGCGATGAGGAAAATGCAGCAGCAGCAACAGCAGCAGCAACAGAAGAACGATCAGAACAAAGACGACAAAAAGGACAAGCAGGATCAGCAACAGGACCAGCAACAACAGCAGAACCAGAATGATCAGCAGCAGCAGAACCAGCAACAGCAGAAGCAGCAGATTTCCAAACAGGATGCTGAGCGCATGTTGCAGGCCCTGAAGAACGATGAGCAGAAAACCATGGACAAGGTAAAAAAGCAAAAAGCCAAACCGGTTCAGGTGCAGGTTGAAAAAGACTGGTAGCTTTGCAAAAAAAACCGGATAAAACTGTCCTAACCATGTTAAGCGATAGAATCACTATGAAACCCTTCGGATTGTGGACTATTTTACTGATGCTGGCACTCTCCCTGAATGTATCGGGTCAGAAGGTCGAATTCAGGGCGACAGCCAACGATGTGGTTGCTGTCGGAGACCAGTTCAGGCTTATTTTCAGTGTTAATGCACAGGCATCCGGGTTCACCGCCCCCGTTCTCAAAGATTTCTCGGTTCTGGCGGGTCCCAGCCAGTCGTCGAGTTCAAGTATGCAGATCATCAACAACCAGGTAACCCGGTCAGTTGAGTATTCCTTTACATACCTGCTGCAGGCAAACAATGAGGGAACCTTCACCATTGCTCCGGCCTCGGTGAATGTGGACGGCAAGACCTATAAGTCCAATGCCGTTACCATCAAGGTGGTGAAAGGCTCTGCCCAGGCCGGACGTAGCAATCAGCAGGGCGGACAGAACCAGGCACCGCCATCGGGTGAGATCGGCTCCAAAGACCTCTTTGTGCGTGCTTCGGTGAGCAAATCCAACCCTT
>CALMDN010000578.1 GCA_937864935.1 uncultured Bacteroidales bacterium | reverse complement strand
GTGATTCCGATTGCTGATATCATCTACATGACCCGCATCCAGAAGGAACGCTTCTCCGATCCCATTGAATACGAAAAGGTGAAAAATGCCTATATCCTCACGGCTTCCATGCTGGAGGGATGCAAGGAGAACATGCGCGTGCTGCATCCTCTGCCCAGGGTAAACGAAATCACCGAAGATGTGGACGCTACCCCGCAGGCCTACTACTTCCAGCAGGCCAGAAACGGCGTTTATGTCAGACAGGCCCTGCTGGCCACCATTCTGGGCGTTAAATAAGGTTGGAAATACTGAAAACAGAAAAATCATGGAAAACGAAAATATCAGAAAAGAGCTGGTCGTCTCAGCCATAGAAAACGGCACCGTCATCGACCACATCCCTTCAAAAAGCGTATTCAGGGTTGTGAAGATGCTGAATCTGGATGAAACTTCTTCACAGGTAACCATTGGATTCAATCTCAACAGCAGCAAGCTGGGCAAAAAAGGCATCATCAAAGTGAGCGATGTGTTTTTCAAAAACCAGGAAATCAACAAAATTGCCCTGATCGCCCCAACAGCAACCCTCATCGTGATCAAAAACTACAAGGTTGTGGAGAAAAGGCATGTTGAAATCCCCGAGGTCATCGAGAAATTTGTGAAATGCGTGAACCCGAACTGCATTACCAATTACGAAAATGTCAGTACCCGCTTCAGTGTGATCGACAAAGATGACCTGAAACTGCAATGCCATTATTGCGAAAAGATTACAGCAAAGAACAATATTGTAATTTTGTAGTTACCGGAAACAACATTTAATGCAGCCTTCCGGATAAATGCCGGGGGCTGTTTCTTTTATAAAACAATCCGAAATGAAAAACAGCTATATTACCGCCTGCTTCGTGCTGGCAGCTGCCACTTTATCAGCACAGAACAACACCTCAAAGGGTGTTTTCAGGGTTTATGAACCCGGATATTATCAGAACTCCATTCTGAAAGGAATTGAACAGTACGAAAATACCCTGGAAACCCCGAAGGCAAAACCCACCTTTAAACTTGACCCGGCGGGTCTCAGCATCCCCACGGATAAGAGTTCGTTCAAGACAGTCTGGCATCTGCCTCCGGTGTCGCAGGGAAACACCAATACCTGCTGGAGCTATTCCGCAACTTCCATGCTTGAATCGGAAATTTACCGCCTGAGCCGACAGGAAATCAAACTTTCGGAAATGTATACAGCTTATTGCGAGTATCTCGAAAGGGCTGAGCAATTCGTACAGAGCAGAGGCCGTATATATATCGGTGAAGGCTCTGAGATGAATGCGGTGATCAAAATCATGAAAAAGTACGGGGCCCTCCCCTACAGCGCTTATTCCGGATTGTTGCCCGGGCAGGAATTTCAGTCGCACGATA
>CALMDN010000577.1 GCA_937864935.1 uncultured Bacteroidales bacterium | reverse complement strand
GGTGGCTCCGGATACGGAATTCCAGCTCCAGGTCACCTGGGTTTCGCCGGGAAGATGGGTGCCTGTAACCGGTAATGCCGGAACGGAGGTTACCGTCATGGTCACAGCTCCTGAAGTGACCGGGTTTGTTTGCGGACAGGTAACATTCGAGGTTAGCTGGCAGGTGATTTGGTCGCCGTGTACCGGGATGTAGGAATAGGTGACGCTGGTAGCTCCGCTAACGTTTGATCCGTTCTTTTTCCACTGGTAAACAGGGGTCGTTCCACCGTTCACCGGGGTGGCCGTGAAGGTGACCTGGGTGCCTGCGCAGACCGGGTTGGCGGAGGCCGCGATGGTCACGGAGGGAGTCACCAGGGCATTGACCGTCATGGTAATCGCACCGGACACAACCGGGTTGTTCGGCGTACACGGATTGCTCGAGGTAAGCTGGCAGGTGATGAGGTCGCCATGAGCGGGTGCATAGGTGTAGGTTGAATTGGTGGCACCCGGTACCGACGTTCCGTTCTTTTTCCATTGCCAGGAGGGTGTTGATCCGCCGTTGACCGGCGTTGCCGTGAAGGTCACGGATGTACCAGCACAAACCGGATTCGCGGAGGCGGAGATGGTAACGCCGGCCGCCGGGCTCTGCGTCGTACTCTGTGTGAGGGTGTTGGCCCCCGAATTGCCACAACTGTTGTATGCCCACACATACCGGGTGCAGGCCGTGTTACAGGGAAGGCCGCTCTCTGTCGTTGAGGTCGCTGTTCCTACATCGGTAGCCGTCTCGTAGTTGTTGGTTGTATTCCATTTATACCCGGTGGCTGAAGGCACACTGTTCCAGTTCCACACGATCTGGCTGAGCGAGGCTGTGTGGACTCCTGCAGCGGGGAATACCGGCACCATGCAGTTAACGTTGAAGGTGTACCACATCCCATTGTAGAAAATGGCCAGGGCGCCGGTTGTACCCGATCCGCAATCGGTGCAGTAGATAATGAGTCCGGCTGCAGGATTCTGAATGGCATTGATCTCGGCAAAGGTCATCCTGGGAGGCAACAACCCTTTGTTCGAAGATTTTACATCCAGCATGGCCGAGGGGTGGGCCTGGCTGTTATCGGTGTTGACGCCGACCTGGGCAGTCACTCCCGGCGCAATCAGGGCCAGGAGCAGGAGCAGTGGAAGGAGGTTTTTCATGGAGTTGGGGGTGAGTGGTTATAGATGGCGGCACGATTGTGCCATATTTCTTAATAGCTATTTGTAGCAATGCCTCTTCATCACGCGGTAGGCATCCCTGATGCCCAGTTCGCCGGCACGGCTGAGGTCGATGCATCCCTGGTGGTTGTTCCCGAGGAGGATGTTCATCAGTCCGCGGTTGTAAGCAGCTTCAGCAAAGTTACTTTCCAGGCTGAGGGCTTTGGAGTAGTCGGCAACGGCATCGCCGTAGTTTCCGGTGCTGCTGTTAACAAATCCCCGGTTGAACCAGCCGGCGGCAAAACCGGGATCGAGCAGGAGGAGGCGGTCGAGGTCGGCCATTACGGCAGCGTAGGTATGCACGAGGCTGTCGGGAAAATTACCCGGCACGGCAGCGGGGGCAGGTTTGCCCGAAATGGCACCGCCCTGGTATTCCTCGCGCAGGGTGATACGCCGGATCCATTCAAAACGGGCGGCAGCCCGGCTGAAAAGGGCTCCTGCATGGTTTGAGTCGGCAAGGAGCGCGGCATCGAAATCGGCGATGGCCTGGTCCCATGCCTTCAGTTGCTGCCACGCCACACCGCGGCGGAACAACGGGTCGGGCTGAGGCCCGAGTGAATCCACCTGCCGGGTTCGGAGGCGCACCTCGGCGAACAGGACTGAATCGTCCACCAATCCTGTTTCGGCCGTCAGGGTGAGGATGGTTGTAAACCAGTGATCCTTGCGGTAAACATCGTACAGGCGAACTTTCCCGAAGTCGGCTTTCCAGAGGAGGAGGGTGAACTGGGGCCTCAACTGGACATCCACGGCCTGGTTCTGCCACCGGGCGGTCATGGTGTTCATCTCTTCGAAGTCGCCGCTGAGCTTCACGAGGCTTTTCAGGTAGTCGGTGCGGGCGGCCCGGAGACTGTCGGGGTTGAGGTGGTTGCGCCGGCTTAATTCGAGCGCCTGCTGGTAGTCGGCCCGGGCCCCTTTCGTATCCTTCAGCTTCATTTTAACCTCGTAACGCCTGAACCAGGCGTCGGTGTAATCGGGCAGCAATTCTATCGTACGGTCCAGATCCGCCAGCGCCCCGCTGTAATCGCCCGTCTCGGCGCGGAGCTGCCCCCGGTAGAAATGGGTGACAATGTTCTTCGGATCGAGCTTACTGACCACTTCGAAGTCGCGGATGGCTCCCGCTTTGTCACCCATCCCGATGAGGGTGATGGCGCGGTTGTAGTAAGCGTAAGAGTTATAAGGCGATATCCGTATGACCCGGTTAAGATCGGCCAGGGCCGGCACACGCTTTTCCTTCTTCAGCAAGGCCAGGGCGCGATTGAAAAGGGCGTAGCTGTTGACGGTATCGAGTTCAACCGCCCGGGTGAAATCGGCGATGGCGGAGTCGGGCTGCTCCATTTCCATCCGCAACACCCCCCGCTGGCTAAAGGTGTAACTGTTTTTCGGATTGACTTCCAGTGCTTTGCCAAGGTCGGCGATCGCTTCATCAAATCTTTTGATTTCCACCTCTGCGCTGGCCCGCAGGATATAGACCGTTTCTCCTTCATAGCCCAGCTTGACGGCCTGATTGCAGTCGATGATGCAGGAGTAAGGCTTTTTCAGGACCAGGTTGGTGCGGGCCCGGTTGAACCAGAGTTCGGGGTTGTCGGGGTCCATCGCGATGGCGGTGTCATAATCGGCCATGGCCCCGCGGTAGTCCTGCAACTGGCTGCGGACTATGGCACGGTTGATAAAGACATCGGGCAGATGGGGAGAAAGCTCAATGGATCGGGTGTAATCCTGCTCGGCGCCAAGGTAGTCGTCGAGTCCGTATTTAGCATAACCCCTCAGAAACCAGAGTTCCGGAACGCCGGGATCTTTCCGTATGGCGGTGTTGAGGTAATCGAGCGCATCGATGTACTCGCCCTTACGGATGTGCTCCACAGCCGTACGGCTGTATCCTCCGCCTGCCTGGGCCTGAAGCAGTACCGGCATCAGGAGGAGGAGGGGGAGGAGGCGGAAGGGATACATTTTAAAGTACGAGGTACGAGGTACGAGGTACGAGGTACGAGGTACGAGGTACGAGGTACGA
>CALMDN010000576.1 GCA_937864935.1 uncultured Bacteroidales bacterium | reverse complement strand
CTGATACTCCCATAGTGTAAAAAGAAAGCCCTGACAAACATCAGGGCTTTCTTTTTCATCAACAGCATGGTTTACTGTCTTTTCCTGAATTCTTCCAGACCGCTGTCGAGGAACTCGAGGAACTTATCCACATCAAGATCGTAGGCCCTGGGGGGTACCAGCAGTTCGCCCTTTGAATCCAGCAGCACGTAATACGGCTGTGCGTTGATGTTGTATTTGCTGATCTGGTAGTCGGCGTATTTCTTGCCGATGGTCTTTTTTACCTTTCCATCGTAGGTTGAGGTAATCCACTCCGATTCGGGCAATTCTGTCTTATCATCCACGTAGAGTGCCACCAGTACAAAGTCCTCGCGCAGTTTTTTCAGCACGCGTGGGTCGGCCCATACACGGGCTTCCATTTCGCGGCAGTTCACGCATCCATGACCGGTAAAGTCGATAAACACCGGTTTATTCTGTTTTGCAGCACATTCCAGGGCCTGATTGTAATCAAAGTATCCTTCCAGGCCATGCGGCAGATGCAGTTTATCACTGTATTTCGGCTTTTCACAAAGCGAGGATCCTGAATGCGCTGATTCACCTCCGCCACTGCCAAACACCTGCACATTGTCCCGCACAATTTTATTCAGGTCAAAGTCGTGGGTGGCCTGCGGAGGCAGGTAACCCGACAAGGCCTGCAAGGGCGCCCCGAACATTCCGGGGATCATATAAATAACAAAGGTAAAGGTGGCTATGGCAAGCCCCAGTCGTGGAACACCGATGTACTTCAGGTCACTGTCGTGCGAAAACTTCAGTTTGCCCAACAGGTAGAAACCCATCAGGGTGAAGATCACTATCCAGAAAGCCAGGTAAATTTCGCGGTCGAGGATACCCCAGTGGTAAGTCTGATCGGCAATGCTGAGGAATTTGAGACCCAGTGCCAGTTCGATGAAACCCAGCACCACTTTCACCGAATTGAGCCAGCCGCCTGATTTCGGCATGTTGTTGAGCCAGCGGGGGAAGAAAGCAAAGAGGGTAAACGGCAGGGCAAAAGCCAGGGAGAACCCGAGCATCCCGACGATGGGTTCGAGCACCTCACCACCAGCAGAGGCTACCAGAATGGCGCCCACAATCGGACCTGTGCACGAAAAAGAGACAAGTACCAGGGTGAAGGCCATAAAAAACGATCCGATAATCCCCCCACGGTCAGCCTGGGCATCCGATTTGTTGATCATCCAGCCCGGCAGGGTTATCTCGAACATCCCCAGGAAGGAGGCCGCGAAAAAGACGAAGATCAGGAAAAACAAGACATTGGGCAGCCAGTGGGTACTCAGAAAATTCGCAAAATTGGCCCCGAGGGTAACCGCAACCACCGTTCCGATAACAGTGTAAATAAATATGATGGAGAACCCATAAAACAAGGCCTGTGCCTTGGCTTTTACCTTGTCCTTTTCCTTGAGGAAGAAAGTCACAGTCATGGGAATCATCGGGAAAACGCAAGGGGTAAGGATAGCAGCCAGACCGGCGATGAAAGAGAAAAAGAACAAGGTCCAGAGTGAAGAATTCTCATCAAGGCCACCGGCATTCACTCCATTGGTTTTAGTGGCGGAAACAGTATCTGTGGCAGGCTTGATTTCCGGATCCGATTCAAGGGTATCGGCACCAACCGGGTCAGTGACAGGGGTTTCAACCGCAACAGCTGCGGTGCCGGATGCTTCCGGATTCCCTTTGATGCTGAATTCGAAGTCAACCGTTTCGGGCGCCAGGCACTGCTTGTCGTCGCAGCACATAAACTCGAGGTATCCGGTAATTTTGAAGTCCTTTGCTGACAACACCTTGATATTCTGTGTAAATACCGCCTTCTCAGCAAAGTACTTCAGCACAGCCTGAAACTGATTGTCAAACTCTTCAATGGCTTTGGGCTCCTTTACCTTTCCGACGGTTTTGAAATTGCTGCTTTTCTCAAAAACAAAGGAGGTGGCAACAGGTCCGTCGGGTGGCGGAGGCACATCCTGGGAATAAAGGTGCCAGGGATGGTCGATGGTAGCTGAAAAAATCAGCTGTACTTCACTGGCAGAAATCTGCTTTGTACTGAATGACCACTTGACCGGTTTGATGATCTGTGCTCCTGCCAGCAGCGGGAAAGAGAACATCAGGATAAGCAGAAGGCTTGTGAATCTGGATGATAATCTCATGGTTGCATTGTATTAAATGATGGTTAATCAAGCCACTCTATTTTCAGGATTGACCTGGTTTCAGGGGTAACCCTGAAATCATTTCCTATGCGGTGGCCCACCAGCCAGGCTATCTGGTTGCCGCTGATCAGCAGCCAGGCATTTTCCTTTTCAACAATAGAGAATTTATTGTCGATGAAGAAGTCGCTGAGTTTCTTGTTGTTGCTCATGCCGTAAGGCACAAAGGTATCCCCTTCCTTCCATTTTCGCAGGTGCAGGGGCCATTCGATTTTTGATGCATCGAGCATGGCAATGCTCCCATTGCGCGGCACAATGAAATCGGGGGTATTCTGTATCGTGCTTAACCTTAGCTGAATTGGTTTTTTTAGCTCGCGGGTCTGTTCATCGATCGAAATCTCGCCTGTCGGCTGTGCCCCTGCCAGGCCCAGGGCACTGATCAGGAGCATCTCCCGGTCTTTCACCACCCGGTGGGTCGGCGAAAAAAACTGTTTTCCGGAAATCTCGGAAAGCCCTGAAGCGATTTCATCCGTTACACTGCGGTTAAAGTTGAAAGGGCTCAGCAATTCGTAGACATAGGTTTCTACAGGGCTGAGTTTCATCAGTTCACTGATGCTGAAAGAAATACTGTCACCATTCCGGATGCTCACTTTTTCACTGACCTCTTCCAGATGATTTTTCAGCAGCAGCTCCGTCTCGCGCATGCGGTCGATGGTGGTGGTGATCGTCTTTCTGAATTCAGGATTGATCTCACCCAGCAAAGGCACCAGGTCGTGCCTGATCTTGTTGCGCAGGTATTTCGACGAACGGTTTGAGCTGTCTTCGCGGTAAGAAACGGCCTCATCGCTGGCAAATTCTTCTATGTTACGCCTGAAGGCAAACATGAGGGGATGCACAATGCGGGTGCGGTTGGGGAGGATGCCATGCAGGCCGCTGATGCCTGTTCCCCTGAGGATGTTGATAAAGAAAGTCTCTATCTGGTCGTCGAGATGGTGGGCGGTAGCAACCACCCTGAAACCTTCACTGGTCAGCAGTTCGTCGAACCATTCATACCGGAGGGTACGCGCGGCCATCTGTACAGAAATCTTGTTGAAACCTGCATACTCACGCGTTTTGAAATGCTTCACAAAAAACTTCACCCCATAGGTTTCTGCCATGGATGACACAAAAGCCTCATCCTGATTTGATTCGCTGCCCCGCAAACCGAAGTTACAGTGGGCAATGGCAAAGTTGAAACCAGCACGGTGAAACAATTCTGCCATCACCATGGAGTCAACCCCTCCGCTGATCGCAAGCAACACCGGCTCCCCGGGCCTGAACAGCCTGAAATCGGTTACATATTGCTGAAACTGTGTAAGCATGTGGCAAAGTTATAAAAGTTGATGTTTCAATCTTAAAATGCTTTCCGGGTTAAGGAAATACCCGCGATACAGAATCCTGAAAAATTCCGTCATAGGATGTTTGTCATCAATGTATCTGCCTGTCCGTTATAATCTTACAAAATTTACACCGCACAGTTTGCCGGCAACAATTCAATCTTTTTGTTGTGCTGAATCAATCCGGGGGCCGCCCTCTGTGCACAGGAGCTGCAACCCGGGATCCTGCCGCTGCTTTGTCATTCTGAGTACCTTCCAATGAATGCTATCCCTGTTAAGCTCTGCTGAAAAATCAGTATCCAATTTAAAACCTGCGCCCTCATAGCACCTGATGGCAGCAGTGTTCCAGTCAAATACATGCAATTTCAACGATTGTACGTCCGGATCTGAAAAAGCCCGTTCCATCAGCAACGGAATCAGTTTTCGCCCGTAACCCTTCCCCCTGGCGGCCGGGTCTCCAATCAGAATGCGGCAAAGTTTCACAATATCAGCAGATTCGCGGTAGATTTCCGCATGTCCGATGGCCTGACCCTCATTCACAACAACATAAACCTTTCGCAGGGGGTCCTCCAGATACATGCTGAGTTGTTCCCGGTCAAGGGGAAACCTGAAAATGGCACCGGCAAACTGAATCAGCGACCGCTCATCCGGCACCCAGGCAATAAGCCGGTCGAAATCAGCAGTAACAAAATCCCTTAAGATCAGTGCGTGTTCAGGGCTGCCCATACCAGTTGGCGAGGTTTTTCCGGTTCAGGTGATTCAGGATGTTTTTGCCTTCCGGCGTATAAAGAAAATCGAGTTCAGTCCTGTAGCGTTCGGTTATTTTCCCCCTCACTATCTTAAGCAGTGAGTTCATCAGGTGGTTTTGTTCGGTAAAAGCTTCGGGCAAAACACAGATGGCCGATGGCAGCCACCTTTCGGGAAACAAGCCGGCGTATTTGCCATGACGGAAATATGCATTTATCTCACCTTCAAGAAGTTTCAGTGCAGCATCAATGGCTTCGGGCGATCCCGGGTTTAGTCCTTGCTGTTGCAGGAATCCATTGACAGCACCGGGATCAGGCACCACGAGTCCGACTGTCAGCGGCTGCTGGTTGTTGTAAAGCATACACTGGCTGATGTAGGGCGACTGGTCGGCAATGGCCTCTTCGATGCCTTCGGGACTGTACTTCTCACCGTCGTTGCTTATCAGCAGACTTTTAAACCTGCCCTTGACCACGAGATAATTGTCTTCATCCATATAACCCATATCACCGGTAAAAAGCCAGCCATCACGGAGTACTTCATCGGTGGCTCCCTGATTTTTCCAGTACCCCTTCATGATGTTGTCGCCTTTGACCACGATTTCACCGGTGACTCCACGAGGCAATTCATTTCCCTTTTCGTCGCATATCTTCAGATCAAGGAAGTCAACCAGCCTGCCGGATGTACCCATCTTAATGTTCTTCAGAGAGTTGGACGAAATAACCGGGGCTGCTTCCGAGAGACCGTAACCCTGGCAAACCGGAATACCGATGGCGTAAAAGAACTTTTGCAGATCGGTGTCGAGCAAAGCCCCGCCGCCGATAAAGAACTCAAGCTCTCCGCCAAATGCTTCTTTGATCTTTCTGAACAACAGAACATTGTAAAGCCAAACCAGCGGTTTCAGCAGCATCCGTAAACCTTTGCCCTTGTCGAAACCTGATCCGTTGTAAATATAGGATATCCGGAGGGCATGATTGAACAGGGTTTGTGCCAGTTTACCCTTCTGTTCGATTCCGGCTTCAATATTTTTTCTGAAATTCCTGGAGAGTGCCGGCACACTCATCATAATGTGGGGTTTGATTTCCCGGATGTTAACGGGCACATTTTTAAGGGTCTCGAGCGTCGTTCTGCCCGACTGCACCGAGGCAACCGAAGCGCCCTTGGCCATAAAGCAATAGAGGCAGGCAGTGTGCGCAAATGAATGGTCCCAGGGGAGGATGGCCAGGGTCCTGTGGGTGGGTGGAATATCCATCAGGGTGAGGGCCTGTTTAACATTGGTAACGTAGTTGAGGTGGGTCAGCATGATGCCCTTGGGGTCGGCTGTGGTTCCGGAGGTATAGGAGATGTTGGCCAGGGTCTCGGGGCCTGTGGTGGAAATTCTGCTTGTTACACAATCGGGCTGAGCCAGGAGCAATTCCGGGCCTTTTGCAAAAAGTTCCGCAAATGAATAATCACCAGGACTGCCGGCGGGTTTATCATCCATGTAAAGTACTGCTTCGAGGGCAGGAAGTTCATTGCGAATCTCCTCCACCTTGGGAGCCTGAAGGGCAGAAACCATGATAAAACGGCACTCCGAGTGCTGCAGCCTGAATTTAAGGTCGGTATTGGCGTCGAGTTTCACCGAAAGCGGCACACTGCAGGCTCCGGTATACAACACTGCCAGTTCGCCGGTAATCCAGGCATTCCGGCCTTCCGAAAGAATGGCTACCCGCTCGCCGGGACCGAGACCGGCGGAAATCAGTCCGGCCGCCAGCTGATATACAGACTCCCTGACTTCGGCATAGGTATACCCCTGATAAGTGGAACCCTTCTTTTCTCTCAGGTAGATGTTGCCGGAAAAGCGTGCGACACTGTCTTCAAACAGATCGATGATGGTTTTCATTCACTCCGGTTTGGACTGCAAAATAAAGACAATTTGCAGAAAAAACGGTTGCCGGTTTGAAATGTTGCTGAAAGTATATGATTACAGGGCAGAAAACCTCCGGTCATACATAGGTCAACGCCTGTTAATCAGTGCAATCCTCAGTCATTTAATCCTTTGCCTTCCAGTATCTTATTCATATATTTCTCTATTCTCGAGGTCCTGGTGGCTGATTGCTTTGGCTGCGAGAAATGGAGCAGATAGCCCCTTTGTCTACCAGGTGTCAGCTGGAAAAATGCCTGTTCAAACACTTCAGCCTCTTTAAATTTCTGCAACAACTCTTCAGGTACATCAAAATCAGAAGTTTGCTTAAAGGCGACTTTTACTCCGGCTTTTTCAACTTCGACCGCTTCGAAAATATAAGCCTTAATTACAGACCGGAGTTTTTCAATTTCATCAGCATTGCTGAAGCGCAGTTGCCTTGCTGTCTGGCTGTTTACTGTCTGCTGTACCAGTATCTTCATGGGATCCTGAAGCAGCACGCCTTTCGGAAAAAGCAGGGCGCAATACTCCTTAAACAAGTGTATCAGCACAATATTCCTGTTCTGATGAGTATAACAGGGATGCATCCACTTGAAATCCTCAGTCAGACCGCATTCCAGAACGATGTTCCTGAGGGTTCTCAGTTCACGCTGCCAGTTGTGAATTTTACAGGCGGGTGTCGCACCCAGACTGCATTGCATGCACCCGTCTGCCAGGTATCTTTCAACTTTCGGATTCATATCAGTTCCCTTTCCGGCTAAGTTTCCGGCTAACCGGCCTGAAATACCATGAAACAATGATCAATACCAGTAAAAGGACAGGACCAAAAAATTCGACAGCTCCATCCCCGGCAGCAAGGTGGGTAAAAACAGCACCTGACATTACAAAAAAGAATCCGGCATATGCCCATTCTTTCAGCAAAGGATTTTTCGGAATCAGAATTGCCACTACCCCGAGAAGTTTCCATATTCCGATGATGGTCATGAAAAATGGCTGAAAGCCCAATGCTTTCATTTTTTGAACCTGGTCGTCAGGTCCGATGATTTGAACAATCCCGGTTGATGCCATTCCCAGCGAAAGCCAGAGGGTTGAAACCCAGTAAATAATTTTGTCTCTTTTATTCATGATTTTGCTGTTTTAATCTGTTTACAATTTCCTGGATGCGGTTATGTGCCCCATTGATTCCCTGTGCAAAAGGCAGCTTCAGCAAATTGTTGCGATCTGCTTCCGACTTGAAAACAATGTGCATCGAAAGCCTGCTTGTTTCAGGTGTAAGTTGTTCGAATAATAAAAACTCAAGTTGCACCGGGAAGGAAGTGTTGACCATTTCAAACGTCCGGGTAATCTTATGGTTCGGTTCAAATTCGTGAATGGTGCCGCAAAAAATATGCTTGTTGCCCATGGGGTCGGTAGTTTCGAATTCGTAATGCCCGAGTCTTTCCGGTTCAAAGGTCAGTACCTTCGTCCCCATCCATTGTTCAATAATCTCAGGTTTTTTGTATGCCATGAATAATAGCGGCAAGGGGAGGTCAAACTCCCTGCTTATCCACAAATCCTGCCTGCCTTCATCTGCAGTTAGTCTGGTTTTCAGTTCCATAATACAAGGTTTTAGAACTTTTCTGATTTCATGATTTGTTCCAGTTTATTAAATCTGTCGTCCCACAGTTTCCTGAACGGTTCCAGAAATTCCGCAACCTCCTTCATTTTTGCAGCATTGAAGTGGTAATACACTTCTCTTCCGTTATGCTCCTGCTTCAGAAGCTCGCAGGTTGTTAATATCTGCAGGTGTTTGGAAACCGTAGGCCGGGCAGTATCAAAGTTGGAGGCAATTGCTCCGGCAGTCATCGATTGTGAAGCAAGCAGCAGCAATATGGCCCTTCTGGTTGGGTCGGCAATCGCCTGAAAAACATCGCGTCTTAAGTTCATTGTGTAGTTATTTGACTACAAATATAAATGTAGTTATTTAACTACGCAATTTTTATGCATTATTTCTCATTGGTTCTTCAAAGCTAGCCGGGTGAAAATTTCTAAGTCTAATTTAACCTATTATATATGAGGA
>CALMDN010000575.1 GCA_937864935.1 uncultured Bacteroidales bacterium | reverse complement strand
TTTGTTCATGATGGCGCGGGGCACTTCGGCGGCAAGGCAGCAGGTGGTGGCGATCAGCCCTTCGTGGTATTGAAGGATCAGCTCCTTGTCGATGCGCGGATACTTGCTGTAGAGCCCTTCCATGTAGCCCAGTGAACAGAGCTTGACGATGTTGTTGTACCCGGTGGTGTTTTTGGCCAGCAGCAGCTGGTGATAGCGGTAGTCTTTCTGCTCGCGGGTAAACTGCTTTTTGTGACGGTCTTCCACAAGGTAAAACTCACACCCCACAATCGGCTTTATAACCGGGGCTTCTCCCTTCTTGTTGTATTTTTCGGCTTCGGCAACAAACTTGAATACCCCGTACATGTTTCCATGATCGGTGAGGGCAATGGCAGGCATGTTGTCGCTGACGGCTTTTTTATACATCTGGCTGATTTCGGCAGCCCCGTCGAGGATGGAATATTTTGAATGTACGTGTAAGTGTGTGAATCTGCTCATTTTTTCTTCAGAAACCGCGCAAAACGGTTGATTTTATCTCCCCTTGCTGCCTCAGTTTACTGTTACAGGCTGATTATCACCGGTTGGTGATTTGTGTGGGATCGGTAACTACTGAGGGTAAAAATACTTTAAAAACCTGCCACTTGCCGGCGATGTTGATAAGTTTTGAAAAGAGCACAGGCACAGGCAATACCTGTACCTTTTGCAGGAAGATTCCCTTTCGGGATAAAACTCCGGATGATCATCACCGCAGAACCCCGATACTGAAAATAGTGTAATTTTGCAGTTGCCTGCTGTTTACCGGCCATTCCAACCTCCGTTTGTGAAAAAAAAGATGTCGCTGAAAAAAATCCTGCTGATTGCTGCAGGAATTGTTGTGCTGATGTTGCTGGTCCTTTTCGCCCTGCGCAATACCCTGCTCAACCGTGTGGCCGCCCGAAAAACGAAAGCCCTGAGCGAAAGGATGGGCGCCGGCATATCCTATTCAGCCATTGGGTTTGATGGTCTGTGGACTGTGCGTGTGGATGATTTCTGCATTGTTCCGCCAGACAACGACACCCTGGTCAGGGTTCAGGAGGTGAGCATCGGCATCAGTCCGCTTTCGTTGCTGAAGCTGAGATTAAGGTTTGAGGATGTGAAAGTGAGCAAACCCCTGATCAGCCTGCACCGCACCGGAACAAAAAGCAATTACCTGTTTCTGCTCGACAAGCGGAAAACAGAAAAAGCCGACACCACCCGTCTGCAGCAGGGTGCGACCGATTACGCCGCCAGGGTTTCTGGCCTTTTCAGGGCATTTTTCGGATACACCCCCTCCTCGGTTGAAATCACAGACTTTACGGTAGCAGCCCGCATCAACAACCACCGCTTTTCGTTCAGTTTCCCCGAACTCACGATACGGGAGAATTACTTTAAAACCCTTGCCACCGTCACCGACGACAGCCTGAGCACCCGCTGGCAGATTGCCGGTATTCTGAACCCGAACGATCAGAAGGCCGCCATTTCAATCAGGAAAACCGACAGCCTGCCTGTTCAGATACCATACATTCATGCGCGATGGAAGACCCTGATCGCTTTCGACTCCATCAGCATGAGGGTAAACTTTACAAGGCCCGACGACTCAACCGCCAGCATCGACGGGAACGCGGTGATCCATTGCGCGCGGCTCAACAATCCCCGGATTTCGCCCGATGATGTTACACTGGAGCAAAGCAAGGTGATTTACCGCCTCAATTTCAGCAAAAACAGCATTGAGCTCGACAGTTCCAGTATTTTTTCGTTCAACAGGGTGGCATTTCACCCTTATGTCCGTTACGATGCCGCACCGGATAAAAAACTCACCATCAGGGTGAATGAACCGGCATTCGGCGCCCAGGACTTTTTCAGCTCCCTGCCCAACGGCCTTTTCCCCAACCTCGAAGGCATTAAGGTTAAAGGTTCCCTTGGGTTTCATCTGAATTTTGAATACGCTGTCCATCAGCCTGATTCGCTGATTTTCGGGGCAGCCCTCACTTCGGACGGATTTTCGGTGCAACAATTCGGAAAAACCAGCTTTACCTTCATCAACGAGCCGTTCCTGTACACTGCTTAT
>CALMDN010000574.1 GCA_937864935.1 uncultured Bacteroidales bacterium | reverse complement strand
AGAGATGGGCGATACCCTGAAAGCCATCGACAGTTATCAGCAGGCTGTTGAATTCAACAAAGCTCACTACGACGCGCTCAAACAGCTGGGAATCCTCTTTTCAATCAAGAAAGACAAACTGGCCATTGATTACCTGAGAAATGCATCCCGTCTGAAGCCTGATAAGCCGGAAGCTCTCTATGTTCTTGGGATGTTTTATCAGGACAACGGTGAACCGGATAAATCGCTGAGTGTGTATGAGGAAATCCTGCAGATAGACTCTTCCTTTAAACTTGCCTGGTATAACAAGGGTTATGTTCAGATGGTTTACAAACAGGATTACAAAGAAGCCGTCAGGTCATTTACCCGGGCATATGAGTATGACAATACATATAGCGATGCCTTGTTTAACAGGGGATACGCTTATGAGTTGTCGGGCGACCGTGTAAAGGCACGCAAAGACTATGAACAGGTGCTGGCGCTCGAGGTAAACAATGAACGGGCCATTGCCGGCCTCAACAGGTTGGATGTACAGGAAAGTCAGTAAAACCGACAGGATTACAGGAGGATTCAGCCTTTTTTCAGGATTTCCTGTTTAATCTCTGCGAGCTGATCAGCCATGATTTTGGTCGCTTTCTTGATATCTTCAAGCTGTCTCAACATGGTTGCTTCATCAAACCCCTCTCCGTTATTCTCAAGCAGTGCAGCTGCAGATTTCTCATAGGCCCTGATCATCTCAAGCGGAACCGGAGCAGAAAAATTCGCTATCACTCCTTTCAGGCTATGGGCATTGAACCGCATATTCTGAAAATCCCGGTCGGCAATGTTTTTATCAAGTTTCTCAAACCTGTCAGCATATTCATTGATGAAGATATCGATGATTTCAATAATGACCGACTTATCAAAAAACTGGTAAGTTTCGTAAAAGTTCTGTTTGTTAACCATGATATTGCAGATTAGATGATGAACAAGAAATGATAACGGATAATTACACCACAAATATAAAAATATAGAATTGCAAAAAACACTTTTCAAAGCAAAAGTGTAAAATTATTATGCATTTTTTTGTTTCAGGTTCTTTTCTATATCTTTTTTAAGGTCTTGTAGCTGGCATCCGGAACAATCTGAGGCACAGCCATTACACCCTTTCAGCGGTTCACGGTACTTTTTATACAATTTGAAGGCGCCTACCGAGAATGCGGTAGCAACAATCAGTAACACCATTATTTCCTGAAGATTCTCCATATAAAATCAATTTACAAATTCAATCCTGCTGGTAAGGCGCGACAAATCAGGTATTGGGAAATATCTGATGATTCCGGAATAAACTATGGCACCAACCACAACCAGTATGGTAAGGGCCCAGAACCAGGCCGGAATCCCACTGAATTTTGCCATGTTGCTCAGATCTCCGGCTTTCTTCGGACTGGCGAAACCCAGATAAAAAATCTGCAGTGTAGAAAATACCGACTCAGCAAGGGAAACAAGACTGGTTGTAATAGTAAACAGATAAATGGCTGTTAGGTTTTCAAGCCAGTACAAAAGCAGCATGATGGACGAAAAAGTGACGATCCAGATTACACCATAGGCATTTCTGACGAAGAAAGCCAGATTGAGCAATGAAAAGGTCATCAGCACGAACAAAGCCCATTTTTCCATGCCACTCACCGCAAATGCCAGCAAAAGCAACGAGGCCGCCGCAGCAAACGGGTAACCTGAAGCTGAAACAAGAAATGCCTTGAATCCGGATTTGCTGCGGGTGACTGCAACACCGGAAGTATCGCTGCTTAGTTCGATTCTGAGAACCTCTCCGCTGCTGAGGATGGCCACAAGGGCATGACCACTTTCGTGAAGCAGGGTGTTGACCGACCTGAAATATCTGCCGATAAAGGGCAACCGGATTACAATCACAGAAAAAGTCAGTGAAATGTAAAAAAGCAGGTCCGGGTTTCCTTCAAGTAATCCTTTCATTTTAAATCAGTAAGCTGCCGATCTGAAATACCAGTAATGAAGCGAGGTAAGCCAGGCCTGTGGTGTATACAACAATGAATGCGGCGTATTTCCAGCTGCCTGATTCCTTCCTGATAGCAGCCACCACGGCAACACAGGGGAAATAAATGAGGATAAAAATCATAAAACTGAAAGCAACCAGCGGTGTGAAGACTTTTTCACCTTTGAAGGGTCCTGACGCGTGGGTTTGCTGTTGCAGTTTCTGAATGAGTGATGCCGAGTTTTCATCGGCGCCTTCTCCAGCCTGATATAGCACACCCAGGGTACCAACCGTTATTTCCTTGGCTGCCACCCCGGTCAGTATAGCCACACTCATTTTCCAGTCGAACCCGAGGGGCTGCATTACCGGTTCAATGAAGTGTCCGAGTCGTCCGATGTATGAGTTTAACTGTCGGTTGCTCTCTTTTTCGTTTTCAATTTCCGAGATCTTGCTGTTCATTTCCCCGCGCATGCCGGCAACCACCTCATCGGGCTGCTGGGTTTGATGAATGGCCCTGGAGTATTGGCTTGTAATGGTCGCGATGCGGCTTTCATAAAGCTGATCCTGAGGGGTCGTTCGCGGAAAATATCCCAGGGCCCAGATGATGATGGAGGCGGTAAGGATCACACCGCCGATCTTTTTAAGGTACTGTTCAGCTCTGTTCCACATATGCTTGAGTAACGATCGCAGGGTAGGGGTACGGTAAGGAGGTAGCTCCATAACAAAAGGAACATCAGCCTGTTTGAACATTGCCTTACGGAACAGCAGAGCCGAACCAATGGCCAGCAATACCCCGATAACATACATGGAGAAAAGAATGGTGCCCTGATACTGAACGAAAAAAGCGCTGATGAAAAGAATATACACCGGCAGGCGGGCACTGCACGACATAAAGGGGTTGATCAGCATGGTAATCAGACGGTCGGTGCGGCTTTCGATAATACGGGTTGACAAAATTGCAGGTACATTGCACCCGAAGCCCATGAGCAGGGGAATGAATGATTTACCGTGCAGCCCGATTTTGTGCATCACCTTGTCCATAATAAACACGGCCCTGGCCATATAGCCGGTGTCTTCCATCAGCGAAATGAACAGGTACAAAAGCAGAATATTCGGGAGGAAAATAATGACACCACCTACACCACCGATGATACCCTGAATAAACAGGTCTTTGAGCATCCCATCGGCCAGTACTGCATCCAGCCTTTGCGAAGTGAACTCAACCAGGGCTTCAATCCAGTTCATCGGATATTCGCCTATCCTGAAAGTGCCGTAAAAGGTAAGCCACATCAGAAAAACAAAAATCGGGATGCCCCACACCTTGTGGGTGATGATGGTATCGATAACTTCGCTGGCTTTCCTTTCGCTTACAGCATTCAGAATGAGGGTTTCACGCAAAGCCGGGTGCATTTTCATTTCGATGATTTTCCCTGGCGCGGTATCAATCAGTCCATGATCAGCGGTGATGAGCAGCATCGTGTCGGTGCCGCGAATTGATTGCGCAAAGGCGGTAAATTTTTTGACAAGTTCCTGATAGTGGACGCTGACTTGTTGGCTGCACGTCCCATGTTCATGGCACAATTCGTCGAAATTTCCCCAGTAAGCATACAAGAACTTTTTCTCATGGTTCGCGCTGATTACTTG
>CALMDN010000573.1 GCA_937864935.1 uncultured Bacteroidales bacterium | reverse complement strand
AGCCGCATCGAGAACCACCTAAGTGGCGACAGTGAAGCCAATTATCAGGTTGAGCAGGCCAAGATAGCCATCGCCACCGGCGGGATTACCGGAAAAATGCCTGGGAATTCGACCCAGAAGAATTTTCTGCCACACCCCTATTCCGACTTTATCTATGCCATTATTGTGGAAGAGTACGGCCTGATCGGTGGAATTATTGTCGTATTTCTGTACCTGGTACTGTTTTACAGGGCTGTGAAAGTGGTGGTGAAGAGTCCCCGGAATTTCCCGGCATTTCTCACTTTCGGCGTATCATTCAGCCTGGTGTTTCAGGCGATGGTGAATATGATGGTGGCTGTGAACATTCTGCCGGTCACCGGGCAAACCTTGCCTTTGGTGAGTATGGGAGGTACCTCAATCTGGTTTACCAGTATTGCCATCGGGATTATCCTGAGTGTGAGCCGCGAAATAGAATCACAGAACGAAAAAGAAAACGCAACAAACAACACGAACCATGTCGTTGCCTGAAGTAAGGGTTATCATCAGCGGAGGTGGCACCGGGGGACATATTTTCCCGGCTATTGCCATTGCTGATGCCATCAGGGAGCTCAATCCCAATGCCAGGATACTGTTTGTTGGAGCGCTGGGACGCATGGAGATGGAAAAAGTGCCGGCGGCAGGTTATGAAATTGAAGGCCTGTGGATCAGCGGATTTCAACGCAGCCTCAGCCTGAAGAATCTGCTGATTCCTTTCAAAATCATCCACAGTTCCCTGAAAGCCAGAAGTATCATCAGAAAATTCAGGCCCCATGCTGCTGTTGGTGTCGGAGGATATGCCAGCGGACCCACCATCAAGGCAGCTGCAGCAATGGGCATTCCGACATTCATACAGGAACAGAACTCCTATCCCGGTATTACCAACCGGATGCTCGCTGCAAAAGCAGTGAATATCTGTGTGGCCTATCCCGGAATGGAACGGTTTTTCCCGGCCGCGAAGATCATCGTGACAGGCAACCCTGTAAGGAAAGAGATTGCTGAAAGTACAATACCGCGCAATGAAGCGCTCGGTTTTTTTGACCTTGACCCATCGAAGCCGGTGGTTCTGGTGGTAGGGGGCAGCCTTGGTGCCCGTACCATCAATCAGAGCATCCACCAGGGGCTCCCGCTTCTTGCTGAGAACAACATCCAGCTGATCTGGCAGACCGGGAAGTTCTACGACCCTGTTGCTGCTGAAGCAGTCAGGCCTTTTGCACAAAAGGGCATCCGGCAGATGGATTTTATCAGAAAGATGGAGATGGCCTATGCCGCTGCCGATATCGTGATCAGCCGTGCAGGTGCCATTGCCATTTCGGAACTCTGCCTTGCCGGCAAGCCCTGTATACTGGTCCCTTCGCCGAACGTAGCCGAAGACCACCAGACAAAAAATGCCATGGCCCTGGTGTCAAACAAAGCTGCCCTGATGGTGACCGATGCCGGTTCACCCGAAAACCTCGTAAGCACAGCAATCGGTCTGGTAAACAACAAGGCTGAAATGCAGGAGCTAAGTAAAAATATCACTCAGCTCGGGAAACCCGGCTCTGCCAGACAGATAGCCCAGGTGATCCTCAATCACATTAAAAACCAGTAATCCGTAACAAAGTGAATATCGAACAGCTGAAAACGGTCTATTTTCTTGGTATCGGGGGCATCGGAATGAGTGCTCTGGCCCGCTATCTGCACAAAGCCGGGGTCAGCATTCACGGGTACGACAAAACCTTTACAACCCTTACCGCTGAACTGGAATCGGAAGGTATGGTGATCCATTATGATGACCGGCCCGATCTGATCCCCGCGGATACTGAACTTGTAGTTTATACCCCGGCTATCCCGGGAGATCTGTCTGAATTCAGGGAAATTCAAAAGTCGGGCCTGCCTTTAATGAAACGCTCAGAACTGCTTGGTGAGATCACCCGGACCAAGAAGACCCTGGCAGTAGCAGGAACTCACGGAAAAACCACCGTTTCAACCTTGCTGTCGCACATCCTTTTCCCTGGTCACAACGGGTGTACCTCTTTTCTCGGGGGCATTGCAAAGAACTACGATTCCAATCTTCTGCTGAACCCTGCCAGCCGGTACTTTGTTGCTGAAGCCGATGAATTTGACCGGTCATTCCTGAGGCTGTTTCCCTGGATTGCTGTTATCACCTCCGCCGACGCCGATCACCTCGATATTTACGGTGACCACGATGCCCTTAAAAAGTCGTTTGCCGATTTCACTGCAAACATTGATGAAAACGGATTTCTGTTAACCCGTCTGGGCATCGGGATTCAGCCTGCAACAAAGCCCGGGGTAAAATCATACACCTATTCCATCGAAGGAGCATCGGATTTCAGGGCTTTGAATCTGACGCTTGTTAAAGGTATTTACCATTTCGACCTTCAGACACCGGGAGAAATCATCCACGGACTCAAGCCTTCACTTCCGGGGTTGTTCAATGTTGAGAACAGCATTGCCGCAGCTTCAGCAGCCTGGCTGGGTGGCAGCACCCATGAGGAGATCCTCGCCGGAATCAACACCTTTCTTGGAGTGAAGCGACGGTTTGATCACCGCATCAACAGCAACGGTTTTCTTTACATTGATGACTATGCCCACCATCCGGAAGAACTCAGGGCATGCATCAGTTCAGTAAGAAAGCTTTATCCCGGAAGGCACATCACCGGAGTGTTCCAGCCTCACCTGTATACACGTACCCGCGACTTTGCCGAAGGTTTTTCAGAGAGCCTTTCGTTGCTCGACCGGGTCATTCTGATGGATATTTATCCGGCCAGAGAACTCCCCATTGAAGGGGTCACTTCTGCGATGTTGCTGGACAGAATCGGTGTCACCGACAAACAGATCTGCAGCAGGGAAGAAATTCCGGACCTCCTGCAGAAACTCCGTCCCGACATACTGCTGACCCTCGGTGCGGGCGACATCGACAAACTGGTACCTGTAATTGAACAACGGTTTAACCCACCCACCCAGCCATGAAAAGACTGATAACCATCGTGTTCTGGATTATTATGGTAACCGCTGTTACCACCCTGTTCATTTTTGCCAACAAAAAACAGGAAAAACAGGTGTGCAAAGAATTCAGGATAGAGATAGATTATGACGGTGCCCCGGAACTGGTCTCCAAAACCACGCTCAGGCAGGAAATTACGCAGAACAAGCTGAAGATAAAGGGGAATGAGACCGGGAAACTGGAGATTGAAAGGATCCACAGAATTCTGAACAGCAATCCCTTTGTAAAGAAAGCTACACTGACTGTAGGGGTGAACGGCATAGTAAAAGCAGCTGTTGAGCAGCGGAAACCTCTTGTCAGAGTGGCCGATCAGCAGGGTAAACAATTCTACATTGACGAAGAAGGATTTCTGATGCCCCTGAGCCATGAATTTGCAGCCAGAGCTGTGATTGCAAACGGAAACATCAGGCCGGTAAACAAAATCAGGAACGTTGTCAGCAAAGAAAAACCACAGTATCAGAGCCTCAGGTCCGATCTGCAGAGCATCTACGTTGTTGCGAAAGCATTGAAGGAAGATCCATTCTGCGAAGCACTGATAGAGCAGATATACCTTGATGAAAACCACGAGTTTCTGTTGTTCCCGAAAATAGGCCACCAGTCGATCATTGTAGGCGATACTACGATGATAGATGAGAAACTCAGGAACCTGAAGATCTTTTACACCGAAGGAATGAAAAAGCGTGGATGGGAAGTCTATCATACCATCAACCTCAAATTCCGTAACCAGATAGTATGTTCAAAACCAAATTAATATGGCAACTTCAGAAATAATCGTCGGTCTGGATATCGGCACCACCAAGATAGCCGCCATTGTAGGCAGACGAAACGAGAACAATAAGATTGAGATTCTGGGTTTTGGCAAAACAGAGTCCATTGGCGTGAAGAGAGGAGTCGTATCCAATATAGAAGACACTGTTCAGAGCATAAAAGTGGCGGTTAAGGAAGCAGAAGCATCTTCTGATTCCGACATCGCCACGGTGAATGTGGGTATCGCAGGACAGCACATCAAAAGTATACAGTACCGGGGCTCTTCGATCAGACCGAATGCCGAGCTTGAAATAACCCAGGCCGACATCGACACCCTGACAGAAAATATGTACAAGCTGGCTATGAACCCCGGAGAGGAAATCATCGATGTGATTCCGCAGGAGTATACCATTGATGGTGAATCGGGGATCAAACAGCCCAAAGGAATGCTGGGTCACCAGCTTGAAGCAAATTTTCACATCATCACAGGTCAGACCATGGCGGCCAAAAACATCTTCAAATGCGTGAAGAAGGCCGAACTTGAAGTTGATTCCCTGTTGCTTGAGCCCCTGGCATCGGCTGAAGCTGTGCTGAGTGAAGAGGAAAAGGAAGCCGGTGTGGTGCTGGTGGATATCGGGGGTGGAACCACTGACATTGCCATCTTCCAGGATGGCATTATCCGGCACACAGCAGTGATTCCGTTTGGTGGAGACATCATCACCGAAGACATCAAGGAAGGATGCACCATTATCAAAAAACATGCAGAAGACCTGAAAGTGAAGTTCGGCTCAGCGCTGGCAAGTGAAAACCGCGATGAAGAGATTGTGGCCATCCCCGGTCTCAGGGGAAGGCCTCCCAAAGAAATCACCCTTAAGAATCTGGCCAGTATCATACAGGCAAGAATGGAAGAGATTATCGAACATGTCTATTTCGAAATCAAGAATTCCGGCTTCGAGAAGAAGCTCATTGCCGGCATTGTGCTTACCGGAGGCGGTGCACAACTGAAACACATCACCCAGCTGACAGAATTCATCACAGGAATGGATACACGCATCGGATACCCCAATGAGCACCTTGCCCCGGGAGTCCCCGAAGAGATGGCGAGTCCGATGTACGCCACTGGTATCGGATTGGTGATCATAGGATTACAACGTTTTGAAAAAGAAATGCTGAAGACGGAAAAACCGGTAGAGAAGAAGAAGAAGGCGCCAAGATTGTCATTCTTTGACGGCATCAAGAAGTTCTTCGAAGAGGACGGTGAAAACTGAGATATTAACAAAAAGCCTGTTGATAAATACTCTTTCAGCACAAAGGCGGAAACATGAATAAAATTTAATTTTAGGAGACCAAAAATATGCCAGATATGCTCAAATTCGACTTGCCAAAAAACCAGTCGTCCATCATAAAAGTTATCGGGGTCGGCGGCGGCGGAAGCAATGCCGTTACCCACATGTTCAAGCAGGGAATCCGGGGTGTTGATTTTCTGATCTGCAATACAGATTGTCAGGCGCTCGATATGAGTCCGGTGCCTGTTAAAGTTCAGCTCGGCGACAAAGGCCTTGGTGCAGGGTCAATACCATCGGTTGGCAAAGATGCTGCAACCCAGAATATTGATGAAATCCGCAAGGTGCTTGAATCTAACACGAAGATGGTTTTCATCACTGCCGGAATGGGTGGTGGCACCGGCACCGGTGCTGCCCCGGTGATCGCTGCCCTTGCCAAAGAACTCGGTATTCTTACAGTTGGAATAGTAACTCTTCCCTTCTCGTTCGAAGGCCGCAAACGTATTCAGCAGGCCCGCGCCGGAATCGATGAACTCAGGAAATCGGTTGATACCCTGCTGATCATCTGCAATGATAAGCTCCGTGAACTGGAAGGCGACCTCAAGCTTTCTGATGCCTTCAGCAAAGCCGACGATATCCTCACAGTAGCTGCAAAAGGCATTGCAGAAATAATTACCGTTACCGGATACATCAACGTGGATTTCGAGGATGTGAAGACGGTTATGAAAGACAGCGGTAAAGCGATCATGGGCTCAGGAATGGCTGAAGGCGAAAACCGCGCCCTTGAAGCTGTTCAGATGGCCATGACCTCTCCCCTGCTCGATGATGCAAACATCCGCGGTGCAAGCAACATCCTGTTGTACATTTCTTCAGGTTCTGAAGAGATAACCCTCGATGAGGTGATGGAAATCACCGATTACATTCAGCATGAAGCCGGCTCAGGGGCCGACATCATCTGGGGCAATGGTACCGATGAAACCCTGGGAAACAAAATCAGCATTACCCTGATTGCTACCGGTTTCGATTCGAAACAGAACCAGATTCCCACTGCAGCCAAACCCAATGTGGTGGTTTATCCGCTCAATGCACAACCTGAGCAGGTGCACAAACCCTCAGAGCCCGTAAAACCGGAGCCTGCACCACTTGAAGAAATCAGAATAGTACATCGCCTTCATGAGGATGATAGCAACACAGCACCCGAAGCAACAAACCAGGCAGCTGAACCACAACGCAGCTTTGTGTTCGAAATCAACAACCAGGTGAATGAGGCCAAGGTAACCGGTGAACCTGAAGATGCCAGTGGAGGATTTACTTATACTCCGGTTAATGCTGCAAGAAAAGCTGAGCCGGGATTTGACTTTTTACGCGATTTCCGCAATACACCGCAGCAGGATGATGTAAATGCTGATGAAACAGCCAGGCAGGAAGAAAGAGCCAGAATGCGGCTTGATAAATTCAACCAGGTAAGTGTAAAAATCAACACCCCCGAAGGTCTTGCCGAACTCGAGAATCAACCGGCCTATCTGAGGCGCAACGTTGAACTGAAGGAAACACCCTCATCAGACAGCTCGGAAGTCTCAAGATTCACCCTCTTTAAAAGTGAAAATAAATCGGTTGAAATCAGACAAAACAACTCTTTCTTACACGATAAGGCCGATTAGTGCCATAGTCAGTAAAAAGTAATAGGTCTAAAGTCTAAAGTAAAAAGTAATGTCCCTTACTGACAGGATTAATGAAGACATTAAGAAGGCAATGCTTGCCCGTGAAAAAGACAAGCTTGAGGCGCTGAGGGCGGTTAAATCGGCCCTGCTGCTCGCCATGACCAGCGAAGGTGGCGGCGAGGTTACAGTGGAAACAGAAACAAAGCTTTTGCAAAAACTGGTGAAACAGCGCCGTGAAAGTGCCGATATCTACGACGGACAAAACCGGGCTGATCTGGCTGATGCCGAACGATTTCAGGCAGAAATCATCTCGGCTTACCTTCCGGCACAGCTAAACCCTGACGAGCTGAAACCCATCATCAGCAAAATCATCACCGAAGTTGGTGCTTCGGGGATAAAAGATATGGGTAAAGTCATGGCAGCTGCTTCTGCTCAGCTCAGTGGTAAGGCCGACAACAAAACCATTTCTCAGCTTGTAAAGGAATTACTCGCTTAATTTCGTGAATAAATGAATGATTAAAAGCTGCATCTGCAGCTTTTTTTTTGCATTCTGCCGCCAGAAATGCCTGGGAATTTTGCCTTGCAGTCTCATCCTTCAAGAAGAGTAATTCCCGGGTCCAACCCCAAACTGAGTTGCAGTAAACCGGTTCAGTCACTTTCCGATCATGAGTAATCTCAGGCATTCTTCCATAAACTTGAAATCGTATGGAATTTATACGCTTTCTAAATAGACCAACCGCCAAATTTACATCATTCATATTCAATTACTTAACACATATTCTACAGTGATAAATGAATCGATCATCCTGTTCTTTAAGAAACAATTATATCAATAATATTACCAATCTTGTTACCTTTCAACTGTAATACTGAAGTAGAAAATTATCGTTAACCCATTTATAATCATCCATTTATCAAACAATATTAATTACGTTTATGAAAAAGAAGTTATTTGCGGCGGCCTTTATTCTATTATCAATAGTTGTGATGGCTCAGAAATCAGCAATGAAATTCGGTAAAATTGACCCTGAACATTTTTCCATGAAAAGCTATCCGGCCGACAGCAGCGCCGGAGCCCTGATTCTGGGTGATATCGGAGACATCAGCATTACCTGGAACGATGCCAGAGGCTGGTGTATGGAGTATCACCGGCACTTCAGGGTCAAGGTGTTTGATTCGCATGGGTTCGATCTGGCAGATTTTAAAATTACCACAGTAGATCTTGGCCCGACATACAAAGAACAGATCACCAAACTGAAAGCAACTTCCTATGTACAGGAGGGGGGAAAAGTGGTGGAAACAAGTCTTTCAAAAGACAATATCTTTATAGATGAAATCAGCTCAAAAGAGAGATCAAACAATTTCAGTGTCCCCAACCTGAAAGAGGGCTGTATCTTTGAAGTAGAATACCACATCATCTCTGACTTTTACTGGATACTTCCCGACTGGGAATTTCAGTACACAGATCCCGCCCTTTTCAGTGAACTTACCGTAACAACACCAGAGTACTTCTTCTTTAAA
>CALMDN010000572.1 GCA_937864935.1 uncultured Bacteroidales bacterium | reverse complement strand
GGCTATCTGCCTTCCGACTGGATGGACCGTCAGCGCAGTTTTCCCCATGGCGGGATAAAAACTGAAGCATATCTTGAAGCCCTGGATAAGGTGCGTGAACTGAATGCAAGCAAGAGCCGCTCTGTTCTGGACTGGAGTTTCACCGGCCCGACCAACATCGGGGGGCGTATCACCGATATTGAAATTCCCGGGGAGTCGTTCACCAACGTGTTTGTTGCCACAGCTTCGGGCGGTATTCTAAAAACTACCAACAACGGAGCGTCCTGGGTGAATATTTTCAAGGACCAGCCAAGCATCCCGGTAGGGGATATAGCCATCGACCGCAGCAATACCAGCCTGATGTATGCCGGAACAGGTGAAGCCAATTCATCGAGCCAGAGCTTCAGGGGCGACGGGATCTATAAATCAACCGACGGCGGCAGCACCTGGACCCACGCCGGACTTGAGCTCTCAGCCTATATCGGCAGAATTGTGATCGACCATGAAAATCCCGAACGTGTTTTTGTTGCAGCCTGCGGCAACCTTTTTACTCCCGATGAGCACAGAGGAGTATACCGTACTACCGATGGAGGCAACAGCTGGGAGAGGGTTCTGTTTGTGAACGATTCTACTTCAGCCATTGATATTGTTCAGCACCCCACAAATCCCGACATCCTGTATGCGGCCATGTGGGAAAGAATGCGCGGCCTGAACTACCGCCGCTCCTTCGGACCAGGTTCGGGTATCTGGAAATCGATTGATGGTGGAGATACCTGGACTGAGCTCAGCAGCGGGCTTCCCCAGGGCGATGAAACCGGAAGGATAGGACTGGCAATTGCTGAATCTTCGCCTTCAACCCTTTACGCCTTTTATGACAACCAGTTTGAGGTTGCGGTTTATAAATCCCAGAACAGCGGACAAAGCTGGACCAGAACCAACGACGGCAGCCTTCAGGGGATGAACAGCTCTTTTGGCTGGTATTTCGGACAGATCAGGGTGCATCCGGATGATCCGCAGAAGATCTTTGTTATGGGTGTTTACCTGTTAACTTCTGATGACGGAGGAAATTCATGGTATGAAACCGGTTACGAAATGCATGTTGACCATCATGCCATGACCTTTCATCCGGTCACAAACCGCATCTACGAAGGGAATGACGGGGGACTTTACTTCAGCGATAACAATGGTTCCGGCTGGCTTTACATGAACAACCTGCCCATTACCCAGTTTTACGACATTGAGATCGACCGGCTGAATCCGTCGAGAATTTATGGCGGGACACAGGACAACAACACCATTCGGACCTGGACAGGACAAACCGGCAACTGGGAAGCGATCCTCGGCGGTGACGGATTCTACAGCATCGTCGACTATACGAACTCCAACGTAATTTATGCAGAATATCAATGGGGGGCATTGCACAAGTCAACCAACGGAGGCAGCTGGATGAACGGCATTTATGATGCCTGGTCTTCAGACAGGGTTAACTGGTCGGCTCCGGTAATCATGCATCCCACCAACCCTCAGGTGCTCTATTTCGGCACTTACCGTGTGTGGCGAACCAGCAACGGCGGCAGCTCGTGGAGTGCCATCAGCAGTGACCTTACCCAGGGAGACGACGGCAGCACTTTCCACACTCTCAGTACCCTGGCTGTTTCATCCCTTGAACCCGATATTCTGCTGGCAGGCAGCGATGATGGCCGTGTACACCTATCGGTTAACGGCGGGTCGGTCTGGAGCGACATCAGTGAAGGCCTACCTGAACGATGGGTTACCCGTGTGGCCACAGATCCATTCGACGTAAATACAATTTATGTTACCCTCTCAGGATTCCGTTGGGATGAACCACTGGCACATGTATACAGATCAACCGATCTGGGTCAGCACTGGCAGGCCATCAGCGACGGACTTCCGGGCCTTCCGGTAAACGCTTTTGTGGCTGATCCCGGAGTGCGGAACCGCTACTTCATCGGCACCGATGCAGGAATCTTTATGACTGAAAACGGAGGTGTATCGTGGGAACTGATCAGTCAGGAAATTGGCAGTGTACCGGTTACATCGCTCAAGATACATGCGGAGGAGAACTTTCTGGTGGCAGGCACCTATGGTTTATCTTCCTATAAGCTTGACCTGAATCAGCTGAATGTAGGTGTTTCTGAACACAATGCCCCGGGTTCCGGTTTGAAGGCTGCACTGGCGTATCCTTCTCCTTTTGTGGCTGACCGCGATGACTTTGTCAGCTTTCGTATTGCTGCCGGCAGTGAAACCCTCGCGCAGTTGAGGATCACCGGAATTAACGGATCGGTGGTCTTTCAGCGTGCAAACATACCGTTGGATTCAGGCATGAACGACTACCGGTGGAATGGGAGAGATCAGCGCGGCAACAGGTTAACCCCCGGGGTTTACTTTATGGAAGTTTACGATGGCCGGGAATCTTCGGTGATCAGATTCCTGATTCTTTGATTCCCGGGTTGTATATCTATCGGAAAACAGGCTTTAAACTATTCGGAAACAGGCTTGTTGACATTGGTTTGCGTAGATGCCACCAATTCACGGTTTGATTTGAGGATATTGTCAATAAACAGGGTGAGGTTCTTGATTTCTGCCAGCATATTCAGGTAAAGGACACTGTTGCGGGTGCCGGTTTCATTGTTTTTGATCCGTTTAATCTGTTTTTTGCGGGTTTCCTCTATCAGCCTCAGGATGTCTTTTTGTCTTTCCTCGATAATGTCAATATCCGGATATTCCTTTTTCTGTATGATACGGATGGCATCCTTAAACAACACCGATATTTCTCCGTTGAGACGTGAAATTTCATCAACCTGCGATGGAATCAGTGGTTTGTGATTGTTTTCAACATGCTCGAAACACGGATTCACGATATAGGTTAAGCTGTGGTTTACCTCTCTCAGATAATCGATGGCCTGCACATAATAATGGCCTGAATCAATAGAATCATCTTTAAGATGCTGCAGTGTGGCGCTGATGTGATTTTTGAGTCTTTTTGTTGAAAGGTTCAGGTTCTCGGCGTTTGTTTTTGCATTTCTGAGCAGTTTCCGGTCCTCATCCACCAATCCCATGATGGTTTCGTCAAGGATCGAAAGGCCATCGGTGAGTACCTGCTGAAAAGTAACGGAACAGCGGTCAACGATGTTCTCACTGTTGAGTTCTTCGTCGATTTTATCCAGCGATTCATTGATTTTGCGTTCTTCTGCCCTGCGCAGGTGAATCATGTGGGTGCGGTAAACCAGGAAAATAACCAGGGCAATCAGTGCGATGGAGGCAATTAAACCACCGAAGGAGAGCAGGGTAACTGCTACAAGAGAAACTGTAAATGCTGCCAGTGCGGTGAAGAACCATCCGCCGATGACGGAGAGGACTCCGGTAATACGGTAAACGGCGCTTTCGCGGCCCCAGGCTCTGTCACTCAGGGAAGAGCCCATGGCTACCATGAATGTTACATATGTTGTTGATAACGGTAATTTTAACGAAGTTCCCAGGGCGATGAGCACAGAAGCAACAACAAGGTTAACACTTGCCCTGAGCATGTCGAACGCAGCGCCATCGGGCGTTTCTCTTATGGTGACTTCGTCGGGAGGGGCAAAACGACTCTCTATCCAGTGCTTTGCCTTGTCCGGCAGGTATTGGCTGATAGCAGAGGCGAAATTGCGGGTTCCCCTTACCAGATTTCTCGACAGAATGGAGGAGTTGAACCGTTCAGCTCCTTCAGCCTGCCTGCTGAGATCGACGGAGGTTTCAATAACAGTTCTCGCTTTTTTAGAAGTCCAAAGTGTGATTGCCATAATGGCCCCGGCTATCAGCAACATCCAGGTATCAATGGTTACATCATCATTGAGTGCTCCCATGAGGAAACTTTCAGGGTCGACTCCGGGGTTGGCCAGGTACACCTGAAAGGCTTTCAATCCGGCCAGAGGTACACCGATGAAATTGACCAGGGCGTTGCCGGCAAAAGCAAGGGCAAGGGCAAAAGTACCGGTCAGGACTGTCAGCTTCAATACATTGAACCTGAACAAAAGGATCAATAGCTGAAGGATCGCTGAGATACCGACAAAACTAACAGTAAGAATTGTAGCAGAATGGGCGTTTATATAATCAACTGTACTGTCGGACATGAAGGATGCCCCTTTGGCACCTTTGATAACAATAAAATAGAGGATGCCGGTAATGGCAAATCCTCCCCATAGGGCAGCGTAATACTTCAGGTTGAACCTGATGTTAAATGTAAAAAGGAGGCGGGTAATATACTGAACAAGAGCACCAAGACTGAACGCCAGTGCAACAGAAATAAGAATGGCTGTAATGATGGCCAACGCTTTGGCGGCATTGATGTATTGCCCGATTTCCTGCAATCCCTGTTCGGAGCCGGTAAGCTTGATGATGGCAATTCCGACGGATGCTCCGAGAAGTTCAAATACAATTGAAACGGTTGTAGAGGTGGGTAATCCGAAGGTATTGAAAAGGTCGAGCAGAATAACATCGGTGATCATAACCGCCAGAAAAATGATCATCACCTCATGAAAACTGAACATCGCCGGAAAAAACAAGCCTTTTCTGGCAATTTCCATGAGCCCGCTTGAGAAGGTAGCCCCTATCAGAACCCCAAGACTTGCAACAATCATTACGGTTTTGAAGGAGGCAGCCCTGGCACCTACGGCGGAATTAAGAAAGTTTACCGCATCATTGCTAACGCCAACAACAAGATCAGAGATGGCAAGAATGAACAGAATGATTAAAAAAAACAAATAGACACTATCCATTCCTGGTTCAGATGAGTTAAATATTTAAGCTGCACAAAGTTAAAAAGGCCGATTCTACTGTCACCATACCCAATATTAAATTAATGTTAAATCGGTGATTACCTGACATTGCTTGCGATTGCCTGGTTAACATTGATGATATGGTCGGCAAGTTTCTCGCAATGAACCACAAGGCCGGAAAAGAATGATGCATACTGATAGGAATACTCTCCTTTTTCTACCCGTTCGTTGTGCCTTAAGAGTAACTGATCTCTGAGTTCATTGATCTTGAGCTCAAGTTCTGACGATTTGGCAAGAATCCCCGGACGGTATTCCCTCGACAGGTTGTCATTCATGTTTTCGAGTGCGGCATTGATCATACAAAACAGGTCGTTCAGGTCGTCGCGCATCTCCTGTGTAAACCAGGCCTTTTCCTGATTTTTCCGTGTAATGGTTCTTTCCATCTGAATGCATTCGTCAGCAATACTCTCCAGATCATCGATGATTTTAAGCATGGAACTTATCCTTCTTGAACCCGATTCAGTCAGATCATTTTCTGCAGTTCGGGTAAGATATTGCCTGATACCCTCCTCCATATCATCTGCTTGTTCCTCTGATTTGTAAAGCCGTTTCTGAAGCTTCAGGTATTTATTCTCACGTTTTTCAATCAGGTATTCAGGGATCAGGCTGAACATATATGTTACATGTTTGCCGAAAATCAGAATCTCTTCCCTTGCCTGTAACATACTGATTTCGCTCATTGACATGAGCACAGGACTGAAATACCTTAACCGGAAATTCTTTTTTTCATTTTGCCTGAGCGGGATGATCATTTCGAGAATGTATCTGAACTGAGGAATCACCCATGCAAGGATGAGGGTGTTAAGAATATTGAATCCGGAATGAAAAACAGAGAGTCCAGCCGGTACGGCTTCGGCATTGCTGTATGGAGAGAATCCGGTCATCAGTTCTGCAGCCTTGGCTGATAAACCGGTGAAGAATGAAAAAAAGGCAAGCATCCAGAGCACTCCGAAAATGTTGAACAATGAATGCCCGACCGCAAGTCTTCTGGCAGCCCGGTTGGCAACAATCGCAGCTATATTTGCCGTAATCGTGGTGCCGATATTTTCGCCCAGCACCATGGCAGCAGCGGCATCATAACTGATCCAGCCATTGTGACACATCACCATGGTGAGGGTTATGGTTGCACTGGATGATTGAATGACCATTGTTATTCCAAGTCCGATGCCGGAAAATAATATGAGGGAAAGGGTGCCGTGATCAGAAATTCCGATT
>CALMDN010000571.1 GCA_937864935.1 uncultured Bacteroidales bacterium | reverse complement strand
GCCTCAGAAGATGAGCTGGTGCGCATTGCTGAAAAATCGGCCAGTTTCGGAATTCTGGAAAGCGGCCCAAGGCCTTTGAATGAAACAATTGCTGCAAGAAATTCAGGGACTATGCTATGGAAATGGTTTCTGATTTCAGGTCTTTTGAGTATAATTGCTGAGGTATTGCTGTTAAGATTTTTCGGAAGAAGAGTAAACCGTTAACCGGCAAAAGTGGCATCAGCCCTTAAAGCCAACAAAAAAATGGAAGAGAATACAGACCAGAGGAATTTCGAAGAAGAACCCTACAATGAATTGCCTGAAGTCCAGCCGGAAGGCACAACGGAGGAGTTGCACAAAACCATCCAGTTGTCGGGCATGTACCAGAACTGGTTTCTTGATTATGCCTCCTATGTAATTCTGGAGCGGGCAGTTCCGGAGATACTGGATGGTTTTAAACCGGTTCAGCGGAGGATACTCCATGCCATGCACGACCTTGACGACGGCCGTTACAACAAAGTTGCGAATATCATTGGTCACACCATGAAATATCACCCACACGGGGATGCTTCCATTGGTGATGCACTGGTTCAGCTTGGGCAGAAAGACCTGCTGATCGACACCCAGGGAAACTGGGGCAACATTCTCACCGGCGACAATGCCGCTGCAGCCAGGTATATTGAAGCAAGGCTGAGCAAGTTCGCACTCGAGGTGGTTTTTAACCCGAAAACCACCCGCTGGAAACTATCCTACGATGGCCGTAACCGTGAACCGGTGGCACTGCCGGCAAAATTTCCGCTGCTGCTGGCCCAGGGTGTTGAAGGGATTGCCGTTGGTCTGGCTTCGAAAATATTGCCGCACAATTTCAATGAGCTCATCGATTGCTCGATAAAAATTCTTCAGAACAAGGATTTTGATCTCTATCCGGATTTCCCTACCGGAGGTCTGGCCGATTGTTCAAAATACAACGAAGGCCTCAGAGGTGGTAAAGTCAGGCTCCGGGCCAAAATCAGCCAGGCTGACAAGAAAACACTGGTGATTACAGAAATCCCCTTCGGAACAACCACCGGAAGCCTCATCGACAGCATTGTTGCTGCCAATGAGAAAGGCAATATCAAGATCAGAAAGATCGACGACAATACAGCCACCACTGTTGAGATTCTGATTCATCTGATGCCGGGTGTATCGCCCGACACAACCATTGATGCCCTGTTTGCCTTTACCGATTGTGAAATTTCCATTTCGCCCAACAATTGCGTAATTCAGGAGGGGAAGCCACTCTTTATCGGAGTGAAGGAAATTCTGCGGGTATCCACATTCAATACAGTCGAATTGCTCAGGGCGGAACTTAACATACGCCGTCTTGAACTCATGGAGAACCTCCTGTTTGCCTCTCTGGAGAAGATCTTCATTGAAAACCGCATCTACCATGATATCGAAGAGTGCGAAAGCTGGGAAGAGGTGCTGGTCACCATCGACAAGGGGCTTGAGCCCTATAAGCCAGGTTTCTACCGCGAAATCGTTCAGGATGACATATTGAGGCTTACTGAGATAAAAATCAAGCGGATTTCAAAGTTCAATTCATTCAAAGCCGATGAATACATCCGCAACCAGGGCGATGAGAAAGCCCAGGTTGAGCATTACCTCGCCAACCTGACCGAGTATGCCATTGAGTATTTCAGGAATATCAAACGCAAATACGGCAAGAACCGCGACAGAAAAACCGAGCTCAGGAATTTCGATACCATCGAAGCGGTAATGGTGGCTGCAGCCAATCAGAAACTTTACGTAAACCGCATAGAAGGTTTTGCCGGTACAAATCTGAAAAAAGATGAGTTCGTCTGCGATTGTTCTGACATCGATGACATCATTGTATTCAGGGAAGACGGAACCATGATAGTTACCAAAGTCGCCGACAAGGTTTTTGTTGGAGAACAGGTTATTCACATCGATGTCTTCAGGAAAAACGATGAACGCACCATCTACAACATGGTATACCAGGACGGGAAAAACGGGGGTGTTTATGTGAAGCGGTTTGCGGTTGTAGGCGTGACCCGCGACAAGGAATACAGCCTGACGAAAGGAACCAAAGGATCTAAAGTACTGTATTTCACAGCCAACCCCAACGGTGAGGCAGAAATCATCAAGGTGGCGCTGAAACCAAGGCCAAAGCTGAAAAAACCGGTATTTGACTTCAATTTCGGAGAACTGGCGATTAAGGGACGAAATTCACAGGGAAATATCCTTACAAAATACGCAGTAAAGAAAATCAGCCAGGCAGAAGCCGGTGTCTCCACCCTGGGTGCGCGCGACATCTGGTACGATGATTCCATAAAAAGGCTGAATACCGAAGGCCGCGGCCGGTTGCTCGGAGCTTTCTCCGGTGACGATAAAATACTCACCATTATGCAATCAGGCCAATACCGTCTGTATAATTTCGATATATCCAACCATTTTGACGAAGACCTCCTGATCATCGAAAAGTTCAACCCGAAGAAACCTGTTACTGCAGTCTATTTCCATGCTGAAAAGGAATTCTACTATCTGAAACGATTTCAGGTTGAGCCAACCGACAGGAAAACCGATTTTATCGGAGAGGAAGCCGATTCAAAACTGATTCATGTTACTACTGACTGGCTACCCAGGTTTCTGATCATTTTTGATGAGAAGATCAACAACAGGGTCATTGACGATGAAGAGGTCATTGCCTCTGATTTTATTGATGTAAAAAGTCATAAGGCCAAAGGCAAGCGACTTACAACGCATTCAATAAAAAAACTTAAAATGCTGGAGCCACTCCCCTATCAGCCTGAGGAGCCCGAAATCGCTGAAACTGCTATGGAAGAAGCGGAACAGCAGGAAGAAAAGCCCCTTGAGCTGCCATCTCAACTGAACAAGCCCATCATCGACGATGATGCCGTTCAGATGACCCTTGAATTTTGAAACACCCTTAATACACTTCTTTAAATGAAAGACGAAAAGATTCTGAATGTTACCAAGGATGTCAGCTGGATAGGGATCCTTGATTATGACATTGTAACATTCGATGTTGTGATGTCAACCCAGTACGGAACCACTTACAATTCCTATTTTATCAATGCCGGAAAGAAAGCCATTGTTGAAACGGCTAAGGAAACTTTCAGTGAAACCTACCTGAACAAGGTAAAGTCGGTCTGCAACCCTGAAGAAATTGAGTACATCATCATGAACCATACCGAGCCCGACCACTCAGGCTCGCTTGAGGCACTGCTTGCCATTGCACCGAATGCTACGGTGGTTGGCACCGGCAATGCCATCAGATATCTCAAGGATATTGTCGGCACCGAATTCAGGTATCAGCAGGTAAAAGATGGTGATACGCTTTCACTGGGCAACAAAACCCTGCGGTTCATCGGAGCTCCTCATCTTCACTGGCCCGACACCATGTACACCTATCTTGAAGAAGACAGACTGCTGTTCACCTGCGATTCGTTCGGGGCCCATTACTGCAACGACAAGATGTTTGACGATCTTACCGGCAATTATGATGATGCCTTTGATTACTATTTCGATGTAATTCTCAAACCCTACAGCAAATACATGCTGAAGGCCATTGAGAAGATCAGACACCTTGACATTGACCAGATCTGCACCGGTCATGGACCGATATTGCGCACCACCTGGAAGCAGCGGATGGACGAATCGGAAGAAAAAGCCCGGGAAGCCCTTAGGCTTGTTGAGCCGAGGAGGGTATACATCCCTTATGTATCAGCCTACCACAATACTGCGATGCTGGCACAGGAAATTGCTGCAGGAATCAAAGAAGCAGGTGATATTAAAGTAATTACACAGGATATTGAGAAAGAAGAACTCTCAGCCATTGACGACCAGATCTCCCGTGCCTCGGGTATCATCATCGGGTCTCCCATCATCA
>CALMDN010000570.1 GCA_937864935.1 uncultured Bacteroidales bacterium | reverse complement strand
TTATTTATTCGCTGCCAGTTTTCTTAACGCCATTTTTAGTAGGCCGATCCTTCAACCTGTTGGAAAAATTAAATTGAAATTGGTGTTAAATTGAAAATCATGGAGTTAGTATGCCTTGGTATTTCCAGTTTCTTGTCAATAAAATAGAAAATTCATCTCCGAATTTTCAGCTTTTTTATGTTTCGGTGCTCCCGTCTGCCAGGTTGTCCGGGCAGTGGCTCAACACGTCTATAATAATGTGGAATTCATATTCCAGATGCCGGGTTATTTGAAGGTTCTGCCAGATTTTTATGCACTTTAAACTTCAATGATTCTTGTATTAAACATAATTTTAGCACCTTAATTGTTTCATAGCGGCTCCTGCTTATCGATACGCAGAAAATATTTCCGGTGGTTTCTTTTCATTTCAGTTTTACATACCCTACTTTTGGGTCATATTTAAATCATCTGCATGAAAAGATTCTGTCTGATGCTGGTGATCTTCGGACTGGTTATTCAATTGCCGGCACAGATCACTGACTTTCCTTACAACGAAGGTTTTGAGAATGCACAGTTTCCACCCTCCGGATGGGTGCAATACGCTCTGGTTCAGGGCGACATGGAATTCGTGAGGGTTACCGATGGTGAATGGCCTGAATGTCTGCCACACGATGGGAGTGAGGGCATGGTAAAATACAATTCGTTCAGTGCATCGGCCGGGGAGGAGGCTGTACTCATCAGCCCTGAACTTATGCTGTCAAGCGACAATGTGTTGCGTTTCTGGTTTTTCCGTTCTGAAGACCCGAGCAACAACCGCCGCGATAAACTGGAAGTATATTACAACTCGGTGCCTGACCTCTCCGGTGCCGTTTTGCTTGATTCGGTGAGCCGGGCGGTGAATTTCTATCCGCAGGTGCCTTATGAAGGCTGGTACCAGTATGCCTTTAACTTCAACCATCCGGGAAGTACCTACATCATTTTCAAAGCAGTAAGCGCCTATGGATGGAGTATGTATCTGGATGATACAGAGGTGAATACGACCACAATCGACAACGAGGCGCCGGAAGTGATATCGCTGCAGGGAACTCAGCAATATGCCCATGAACCGATGAACCTCGTGCTTACTGTGCGCGATAATTCAGCCATGCCCCTTACCCTTGACGGGGAAGTGGTAATAAACGGTGCAACTCAAGGCATCGTAATGGCAAGAACCAATGGTACGCAGGGCGATTTTACCTACGAGGGCAGCATTGCTGGCCAGCCCGACCACACCACGGGTGAAATCAGGTTTTATATGATCGACTGGTTTGGCAACAGCACCTGGTCGGATTACTATCCGCTGCACTGGGACTGGAACAAGCCCATACTGGAAGAGGGTTTCGAAGGTGAAGTATTCCCTCCTGCGGGCTGGACAGTCACCGGGGAGCCGCTAACCTGGCTAACCTGGGACGATTACGGACTGGTGTATTATACCGATAGTGATGAAGAGGAATACGAAGTCTATCCGCCTGAAGGCGAAAGGCAGGCCGCGCTGGAGTGGGATTTTCAGGGCAACGAACAGAACGAGTGGCTGATCACACCCGAAATTCCGTTAATTGAAGCGGCAGTGCTTACTTTCAAGACCTTCGCCCGTCTCAGGAGTTACGATTACGATGAGTACCTGGTAAAAGTTACTACCGACGGATTCATCTGGGAAACCCTCTGGAGCGCTTATGATTATGATGCCGGAGTCACCGATTACAGCGAGGACATCGAACTGGACCTCGGAAACTATGTGGGTGAGGATATCCGGATAGCCTGGCATGCATACAATCTTTATGGAGGAAACCTTTGGTACTCGTGGTTTGTCGACGATGTGAAGATCAGGGCTACCGATACACTTGTCGGCGTTCAGGAGAGGCCCGGCCTTCAGGCAGCCCGGGCATACCCCAATCCGTTTGCGTCCGTTACCACCCTCGAATTCACTACCACGACGCCCGGAACGGTGACATTGACCATTTTCAGCAGCAACGGAACCCGGGTTGAAACGCAGACCTTTCAGGATTGTCAGATCGGGCAGCATACGATCAGGATCAATGCAAATCATTGGGCACCTGGGTTTTACTACTACAGCCTGACAAGCCCGGATGGCAGTACCGGAGGTAAACTCATCCTGAAACAGCATCAGGGAGACAGGTAAAACGAAAAAGGAGAGCATGAAATTCATACAGGCAGAAACATTTATTCCGGTCAGGTGGAATTTTTACCCTGAATTTGTGATTTCCTTTAAAATCATGTAGGTTTGTAGGAGCTAATTTTTCACCAAAAGCATAAAAAAATGAGCAAAGAACTTGACAAGCTGCAACCCGCCGGGTTATGGAAGTATTTTCAGGAAATCTGCGAAATTCCGCGACCTTCAAAGAAAGAAGAGAAAATCGCGGCATATCTGGTAGCCTTCGGCTATCGGCTGGGGCTGGAGACCATTGTGGATGAAACCGGCAACATCCTGATCAGGAAACCGGCCACAGCGGGCCTGGAGCATCTGCAGCCGGTTGTGTTGCAGAGTCACATTGATATGGTTTGTGAGAAAAACAGCGACACCCTGCACGATTTTGATACCGACCCCATACAGCCGTATATTGATGCTGAGTGGGTAAAAGCGAGGGGCACTACCCTGGGCGCCGACGATGGCATCGGGGTGGCGGCACAGCTGGCCTTGCTCGAGGCTACCGACATTCCCCACGGCCCCATCGAATGTCTTTTCACCATTGATGAAGAAACGGGCCTTACCGGTGCCTTTGGCCTGAAGCCCGATCTCCTTCAGAGCCGCATACTGCTGAACCTCGACTCGGAAGATGAAGGGGAGATTTTTATCGGATGTGCCGGAGGCAAGGATACCGTAATTACCATGAAATACTCCAGGGTGCCGGTGGGTGCCGGTTGTGCCGGATACATCGTTAAGGTGAGCGGTCTCAAAGGGGGGCATTCGGGCGACGACATCAACAAGGGCCTGGGCAATGCCAATAAAATCCTCAACCGCCTGTTGTGGGAAGCAAACCGCAGGTTTGAACTTCGCCTGTCAAGGTTCGACGGGGGCAACCTCCGCAATGCCATAGCCCGTGAGGCGGTGGCAGTGATTACCGTGCCGAAGCGCTTTACCGCCGATTTTGAGAAATATGCCAGAGATTATAACCTCACGGTGAAAAAAGAATACAAAACAACAGAACCGGGACTTCAGTTATATACCAGTAATTTTCTTAGAGGATATGTA
>CALMDN010000569.1 GCA_937864935.1 uncultured Bacteroidales bacterium | reverse complement strand
CCACCAAAAATTCGATCATTCTCTGATTGAATCAGAGCTCAGATCAGAATTTGGTAATGGGTTTGTTTATGAACATGGTCACAGACAATTGGGTATTTTTTGCTATATCCGGAAAGTAAAGGTTGATATTGTGTATTTCCCGCATTTGCCTATAGGGAATGTGTTTATTGAGTCTGGAATACGAATGTATGATGATAGCGACATCGCTGCAATGAAAATTCAGTCGATTCTTGGACGTGCCCGGAAAAAGGATTTTTGGGATTTACATGAGTTGTTGAAGCATTATTCATTACAACAGGTTATGGACTGGCACAAACAAAAATACCCCAGTCAAATGCTGGCCATCAGCATTCCCAATGCAATTACTTATTTTACTGAAGCTGAAGAAAGCGAAACACCGGTTAGTTATAAAGGCCAGACCTGGGCGCAGGTTAAGAAAGAACTTTCGAAAGTGGTGAGTGATTACCTGAGGTAAGCGGCCTGATGTGCACTTGCCTCTGTTTTTGAATGGTGTTTCTGGTTGAATTTTCAACGCTCCTGTTGGTCAGAAGTTATTCCCTTTTCTACTTTTGAAGAAAAAGTAAGGCCTGCACGGGATGCAGGCCTTGAGGACTGGTGGATGTAAGGTTTACCTGTTCAGGTTATTCAGCCTTTTTCTCTTTTGTTTCCGGTGGATTCTGATCATCAGCCCCTTTCAGAAATGAAGGTAAATTCAGTCCGGCCATATTGAAAAGGTCGTTGAGCGGAGGTACGGTTTTCATCATGCCCGATACAAAATTGGCTGTGGAACCGTTTCCGTTCTCCCCATTGCCCGAATCCCAGACGGTAATCTTATCGATCTTGATGTTTTTAACGGCTTCAACCTGTGTTTTGACCAGTTCAGGGAGCTTTTCAATCAACAGTAACTGGAAGGCTTTTGTCGGATCTCCACCGGCAGCATCAACCACCTCGCGGTAACCTTCGGCCTGTTTGGTCAGTATTTCAATCAATCCTTTGGCTTCGGCTTCCATTTTCGCAAAGATGGCATCGGCCTCTCCTTTGGCATGTAACCTGATGCTTTCGGCTTCGGCTTCCGCATCGATGATGGCCCTTTGTTTTGCAATCTCAGCAGGCACCACGATGTTGGCATTCTGGGTTGACCGCTCGCGCTCAGCCCTTGCGGTTTCGGCTTGTTTCTCAGCCTGATAGGCTTCTTCCAGTGCCTTGGCCTGCTGTACCTTTTCAGAAGCCATGGCGATGCGTAAGGCTTCGGCTTCCTTCTCACGGCGAAGGGCTTCTGACTGGGCGATGGCAATTTTCGCTTCATTCTCACCCTTGATGGCGATGGCATTGGCTTCAGAAGTCTTGACCCTCATATCCCGGTCAGCTTCAGCCTTACCAATAGATTCATCCTTTTTGGCTGAGGCAATGCTGATTTCACGGTCTTTCTCCGTATTCGCAATCTTTACATCACGATCGCGGTGTGTTTCGGCGATCTGGGTGTCTTTTTCACGATCTGCCATGGCCTTTCCGGTTTCCCCGATCTTTTCCTGCTCTGCCACACTTATTTTGGCTTCGTTGATCGCTTTTGCTGCGGCTTCTTTTCCCAGGGCTTCAATGTATCCCGACTCATCCTTGATGTCGGTTACATTGACATTGATCAGCTTTAGCCCGATTTTCTTGAGCTCACTGTCAACATTTTTGGAGATATTGTCAAGAAACTTATCACGGTCGGAATTGATTTCTTCGATGGTCATGGTGGCAATTACCAGACGAAGCTGGCCAAACAGGATATCCTTTGCCAGTTCCTGTATCTGCTCAGATGATAATCCCAGCAACCTTTCTGCGGCGGTATTCATACTGTCGCTTTCGGTTGAAATGGCGATGGTAAAGCGGCAGGGGACATCTACCCTGATGTTCTGACGACTGAGTGCATTGGTGAGATTTGCCTCAATGGACAATGGTTTGAGGTCAAGAAAAGCATAGTCCTGAATAACCGGCCAGATAAATGCACCGCCTCCGTGGATGCACCTGGCTGAAGTTCCTCCTGTTCGGCCGTAAACGACCAGAATTTTGTCAGACGGACAACGTTTATACCTGGAAACCAGCGCAGAAATGGTTACAAAGAACACAACTGCGGCAACAACAATAATGGCAATGGGTGTTAACATAAAGTTCAGATTTTTTCAACGATTAATATACTTTCACTTTCTATACTGATAACTTTAACCACGCTTCCGGCGGCCAGCTTCTCCTGCCCGGTCATGGCATCCAGTTCATGAATGGCCCCGTTGATACTGATCAGCACTTTACCTTTTCCTTGCATTTTTTCGGGGATTGCAAGGTAAACTTCAGCGGTTCTGCCGATGGTATTGCTGTACCTGAATGAATTGTCCTCGGCAAGACGCTGAACCTGGCTGATGATCAGAAAAAAGAGAAATACGAAAAGGCAACCCACAGCCAGCGAAACCAGGATCAGTATGATGCGGTTATCTATGGTGTTGTAGAAAGAGATGCCGGTCCAGCTGAACCCCAACAAAAAGTTGATGAGGTTGCGCAGCGAAAAAAGCTGGAAGGGGGCATCCGTGCCGCTCAGGTTGCTGTCGAAATCAGCATCAGCCCCGTCGGTTGCATCGGCTCCCATAAAGGTCATAACAGTCTGAACAATAAATACCAGACTGGTGGGAATGGCCACAAACCAGAATGTTTTAAGCAGTGGTTCAAGGGTTTGAAATACTTCCATAGAATCGGGCAATTAAGTAGAATAAATGATTGAATAAGGGCAGCCACACTATTACAGATGTGCAATTTAAGAAGATTTAATCTTGAATGGTCTTCATTTTCTTTAAATGTTTCAAATGCCCTGAAATATTAGAAAACATTTGTTATAATCACTGAATCAGTATATTATATTATATTCCAGAGGTGCTGAATGCCGGATATTATCCATCGGTTAATAAATTTCAGATAAGCATATCGCTTTTGACAAACAAATTGATGCCTGAGCTGTTAACCACAAGCATCGTGAGAAGCCTGCCGGGACGCCGCAATTGGTTTCCGGCATGAAATACCCCCCTGTTTAATGAGAAAACTCGAATTGTATACTACCCCCGCCTGCCCGCATTGCCTTGCCCTCAAAAAAGTGATACAGGAAGTACTACCTGAATTTGCTGATAAATATAGCTTTAAGGAAATTTCTGCCGCTTCCCCCATGGGATACCTGAAAAGCCTCAGAAACAACATACACTCAGCGCCCACTTTGCTCATTGATGGGAAGGTGGTTGCCAGAACCGCATTGTCGGAAAAGGAACTTACCTTAATCTTAAAAACAAACCTATGAGTACAGAAAAACAACCTTTGCGCTGCCCGATGGGCGTTCCCGGAGCCATCATTGCCATTTTGGCTGCCATTACCGGCATTATCCTCAGCGCCTTAAGCAGTAACTGGACCAGCCTGATCCTTTCGGTCGGACTGTTGTTCATTGCCCTGCCTTTTATCAGATTTATCATGATGGTACATTCGGCCAACGACCGCCTGGATGCCCTGGAGAAAAAAGGCTCCGGAAAGTAATACCTTCTGGTCCTGATTCAATAAAGCGGTGTGGCTGTGGTGCAGAACACCGCTTTTTTTAATCCGGCTGGCCCGTTTTTTGTTAGTTTTGCAGGCGTCAAGGCACCTCTTTTATGCGCAGTAAACTGTTCTGCTTTTCTTTATTGATGTTGGTTGCGGTTACAGCAACCGCTCAGCAAACCCGTAAAATCAGGCTGGTGCAGGCCGACCTGATGAGTTATGACAAACGGCTGGGGCCCGACATTCAGCGCATCCTGGGCAATGCAGTGTTTGAGCACGACGGAGCTTACCTGTACTGCGATTCGGCCCACCTCAACAATGTTACCAACAGCGTGAAGGCATATAGCAAAGTGAGAATCAAAGCCAGCGATACCCTCAACCTGTATGGTGATTCCATCTACTACAGCGGCGAAACCCGGATTGCAGAGGTTTTTGACCACGTTAAACTGGTTGACAATCAAACGGTTCTTACAACCAACAAGCTGGTTTTCGACCGCAATACTGAGATAGCCTACTACCTTACCGGAGGTCACATCATCAACGACGACAACACCCTCGACAGCCGCAGGGGTTATTACCATACCAATACCAAGGACTTCTTTTTCAAGGACGATGTCGTGCTGGTTAACCCCGATTATGTGATGAACTGTGATACCCTGCGATACAACACACGCAGCAAAATCTCCTGGTTCAGGGGGCCCACCACCATAAAGGGAGAAGATACTGACATTTATGCGGAGAACGGATGGTACAATACTGTTACCGATATCTCTGAATTCAATGAGAATGCCCGGGTCAAAAACGGGGATCAGGTACTCACCGGCGACAGCCTATATTACGAGCGGAAAGATGGTTTTGGCGAAGCATTCCGCAATATCGTTGTTACGGATACCGTGCAGGACATCATCATCCATGGTCAGTACGCCCGTTACAGCAAAGCACTGGGCTACACCATGATTACGCAGAAACCCGAGGCTCTGTTCCTCGAAAAAGCCGATACCCTTTTTCTTCATGCCGACACTCTCCGGGCTACGTTCGATTCAGCCCGCAATACCAAAGAGGTTTTCGCCTATTACCATGTAAAATATTTCAGAACCGATATCCAGGGCATGTCCGATTCCCTGGTATATACCTTCCGCGATTCGACCATGCGGATGCTGGGCTCGCCGGTATTGTGGACCGACGAAAACCAGCTTACCGCTGACTCTATCCATGTTACCACTGCCAACAAGAAAATTAAGAACCTATACCTCTACAATACAGGTTTCATCATCTCAAGAGATACCCTTGGAACGGGATTCAACCAGATAAAAGGAAGAAATATTACCGGCTATTTTGTTGACAATGAGTTAACAGCACTCAAGGTAACCGGGAATTCAGAAACAATCTACTGGGTTCGGGAGGATGATGGAACCCTCACAGGCATCAACAAGGCTTTCTCAAGCGATATGTCGATACGGCTCAGGGACAAGAAGATGCAGCAGATTGTCTACATTCAGAAACCGGAAGCGGTGTTGTATCCTGAAGGTGAACTGAGTGAAGCCGACCGCCTGCTCAAGGATTTTCGGTGGCTGGGTGACCGCCGGCCAATGAAGCGGGAAGATATTTTCGTCTGGTAACCGCTTGACCTGCAGTGGTCCTGTCGGGGCAATGTGCTGCCGCTGCATTATTTTCTTTCTTCAAACATCACTTTAACAGAATCTGCTCCGGTACGCTGTGAAATCCAGTTGCTGATTTTCTCTTTGTCAGCTTTGCTGATCGCTGAAGTTGAAGAGATGCTCACCAGGGCAAGGTCAACAGGCTGAGCTCCCTCAATCGAAAACCCTGAAGTTTCAGCAAAGGCACATCCGGAGATTTCAGGAAAAATGGTTTTCAGTTCGGCCAGCAGAGTCTTTCCGGTTTCCTTTCTGAGCCTGATGCTGTCATTGACCTGTCGTTCAAAGTTAAGCATGGCTGTGAGCCGGTTAACTTCAGCCCTTACCCGCTCTTTTTCCGTTCTTTCTTCCCCTTCAGTATCGAAACCCTGTTCGATCCGCAGCCTGGTGTCTTCCAATGAAAAGTCAGACAGACGTTTTTCTAGCTGAAGTTTGTCCGCTGCCGAAAGAAGGTTACCCCCGAAAACCAGGGAAATTTCGCGGTTTGGTGCCTTGGTTTCGTAATCGATCAGGTATCTGCCCTCAAAAGAGATGATACTCCTGATGAAGCGGGCCGATTGTTCGGTGAACTTTTCCTGCTGTACCAGATTGTAACCAAAATAGATACTCGGGATAAGGGTAATGGTAATCACCACTGAAATGACCCTGTTCACATTTTTTTTTCTGGCCTTGTCAACCAGGTCTGTGATCGGGAATTTCAGCAGGCGCGATACTACCAGAGAAGCAAGCGCGATAAATACCATATTGATCGTGAACAGATAAAAGGCCCCGAAAAAGAACTGTAGCTGAGCGGTAGCCAGTCCGTATCCGGCAGTGCAAAGCGGTGGCATAAGAGCCGTGGCTATCGCCACCCCGGGAATCACATTGCCTTTTTGTCTGCTGCTCATTGCAACAATTCCGGCCAGCCCGCCAAACAGCGCAATTATTACATCGTAGATGGTGGGACTGGTTCGTGCCAGCAATTCCGAATGGGCGGTGGATACCGGACTGATGATAAAGTAGGTAGTTGAAGCAACGAGACTGGCTCCCACGGCGAAGCCGAAATTCTTGAGAGCCTTGCGCAGCAGGGGGAAATTATAGGTTGCTATGCTGTACCCAATCCCATTGATGGGTCCCATAAGTGGTGAAATCAGCATGGCTCCGATGATGACAGCTGTGGAATTCATGTTCAGGCCTACCGAGGCGATGATAATGGCAAAAACAAGAATCCAGAGATTCGTGCCTTTAAACA
>CALMDN010000568.1 GCA_937864935.1 uncultured Bacteroidales bacterium | reverse complement strand
GTTTGCGTCGTTGTCAACCGGAGTCATATCAGCGGTATCAATGGAAAGGTCTTGATTTACATCGCCGCTGTAAATGGCAAAGCCACCGTCTTCCATCTCCTTTAGCATGCCATTGTAAGCTTTGGCAGCATTGTCGAAGCTGTAGCTGATGGTGCTTCCGCTGAATGAAACAGGGGTGGCTGAAATGGTTTCGAGGCTGTTGCGGTGCTTGATCGTAAGGTAATACGAACCACTGATAACAGCAGGAATGCTCACGATGGCCTGGCCTGAAGTGCTGAGTTCTGTTTCCGGGAAAGTGCTGACTACGGTACTGTAATTGTCTGCATCGTGGAGTTCAACCGTGATCATGTCGGCGATATTGCCGCTGAACTGGTCGCCTGAAAGTCCGCGGGCTTTGTTCATAATTCCGTTCCCGGCATACAATCCCTCAATCGCCAGACTCAGGCTGAGGGTTTTGTTCTCTGCGATGGTCATGGTGCAGGGAATCTGCAGCTCAGCTTCGTCGGGATCGTTGCTCTGAATGGTAATGTTGGCATTGTAGGTTCCCGGAGCCAGAGATCCTGCATTGAATGAGAGGTCAATCTGCTGCGATCCCGAAGCCGCGATGTTGCCTGAACTGCTTCCCGATCCGTCGAGGGTCAGCCATGAATAAGGTGGAGTATAGGTATATTCAACCTGAAGGTAAGGAGGGTTGGATTCATTCCACCCGTCAAATCCGATATAGTAATTGGTGCTGTTGTCGCGGTCCATGATGCCGATGGCAAACCAGTTCTGAAGCAGGGCAGCCTGCAGGTCAGCAGCTGCACTGCCACCCAGGTTATGCACCTTCCATCCGGTTGCGTAGTTGCTTGCTTCGCTTCTGTAGAGGTAATATCCGGAAGCGGATTCGGCTACAATATCTGCATGCAGTGCCGAAGCCGGGGTGGTTACAGGGTCGTTTGTAACAGGGTTGATGTTCCAGTAAGGATAATTGGTGGCATTCACATACCCGTGAAACTCTACCGAGTTGATGGTGGCTCCGTCGGGCAGCTGGCTGATGTCAAACTTCATCCATCCGGCTTCGGTGGTTGGATAGCCCTTGACCAGACTGGTCTGGGTTTTTGCAGTACTGGTAGTGGTGCCGGTGTTGTATGCAGCGGAAAGGGGTACAATGGTCGACATTGTCCTTCCCTGCATGGGCTCATACACTACCTGAGCGGAGAAGGTCAGCTCCGATTCTCCGGTGTTGCTGATGGTAAGGGTTTCGGAGCGATTCCCACCCGGAGCCAGTACTATGCTGAATGCGGAGGCAGAAACCGAGATGTCGGCCGGATCGGGGGTTGGCTGTATGGGCGGAAACTGAATAAAATCAACCCAGGCACAGTCACTGCCACCGACAACACTTGGATCCTTCGCATAATTCCAGGTAAACGTGTGGGTACCGGCGGTAACCGGATAGGAGACTTCCCCCCAGGCCACCGTTCCCGACCACTGTCCCTGCTGAACACCGTCAATGCTGAACCTGAGAAAATCATATCCGCTTTCGGAAGAGACCTTGCGGAAAAAGGATACATCCCCGTCAGAAGAAAACGTAAGGGTGATGCTCATTGCCGAATTCTGGCTGTGGCCGATGACCCCTGACCTGGAACAATACTGACCATCGTAAGGACTTTCCGTGCTGATGGTCCAGGGTTGTGCTCCGGTGAAAGTCCATTCCGGTTCAAAAGTACCTGACTCGTAACTCCAGGCAGCACTCTCCTGAAGCTGAAAATTGAAAATGTAATTTTCCGTTGTCACCACATGCTGCTGAACCACGGTCGCATACCCGGGTTTGCTTACCCTGAAACTGAAGGTGCCTTCTGTGACGCCTTCAAACAGGTATAATCCGAGGTTGTTTGTTGAAACCGGGCTGATGGGGGTGCCGGTCAGACTGATCACTGCCCCTTCAACCGGCAAGCCGGTAACGGCATCGGTGACAAGCCCGCTGATGCTGACTGTCTGGGCCTGTACGAGGTTAACATCCAGTACTGTCTGCCCAGTGGTGTTCAGGTTAACCCCGGTAAAAGTCTGTGAAAGGTAACCGTATTTCGAGAAAGTAACCGAGTAATTCCCCGCCGGCAACATCCTCAGGTATCTGCCGAAGGTTTCATTGCTGGTATATGGGGCGCGGTAAGCGCCGGTATTGTCGATTCCCTCAATATAGACTTCCGCCTGCCGCGGCAATTGGGTTGCAGCATCCCTCACCAGTCCGGTAAGGGTCAAGGCATCGCTGCGGTTGAGCAGGATGAGTGCTGCCTGGAGGTTCCCTTCACAAATGGAGTTGATCTGCGATGCCGGGGGAATAAACTCTGTCCCCAGCTCAATGGTGTAACAAAACACACCCCTTTCCCCGTAAGCGTAATCGTCGGTGGTGCCTGAAGCTGGGTAGAGTCCTGAGGACTTATCGGGAAAGTAATGGCCTCCTGTATAGGCGGGGATGGTTTCGGCCATGCTGATGGCCAGGTCTTCAAGTGCCGCATGGTCGGGCGCGAAGGCATCCTCCGCGTATCCGTATGGGAACAAAACCAGTTCACTGTAGCTGTGATAGGTGATTCCACTGATGAAATGATGCCCGTCAATCAGGTTTTTCATGGCCATGGTTTCCGGCTCGGAGAAACCGTAGGGGCCGCAATAGGTGATGTCGGATGGATTGGTTGACGTTCCTGAACCACCCCATTCATAATCATAGTTCCGGTTGGGATCCACCCCGTCGGTGGTTCCTGAATTGATGGTGTTGCTGTTGTTGTTATCGGCAATGTTCTTGCGCCACCAGAGGTCAGTTTCATCGGTGACAATCTTATGGCCATCGGGATTCACCAGCGGAACAAACCAGATCTGTTTGCTGTTCACACTGCCGGTGATGGAAGGGTCGGTACCGTAGTTCGCCAGTATGTGGTTCAGCACATACATCACCACTTCCAGACTGATGGGTTCCCGGGCATGGTGTTCTCCCATGTAGAAAATACAGGGTTCATCCTCCTCTGTCTCCACGTTGTCGGAGACTTTCACCGCCCAGATGTCATGTTTGTAATTGTTGTAAGCAGCTGCAGTATAGCCTTTTCCGCGCGAATCGCCGATATCGTAGAGTTTGCATATAGCCGGGTGGTTTGCCTGAAGACTCAGCAGCTCGGAATACAGATCGCTGTAGGTGCGGTATCCTGCCAGCGAACGACCGGAAACCATGTTTTCCTTCAGCTGACGTTCGGTCTGGGTCACCTCCATGGTAAAGCCTTCTGCCTGAAGACCGGTGTAGGCCTGCTGATCTACCACCAGGTCGATGTATTTGTCCGGAACGAATGCCGCAATGTCGTGCCCCGATTTAAGCAGCGACATCAAGGTACCGGTTTCTGGAGCGCTGATTCTGACCACGAATCGCTCCTGGGCAAACATTTGAAAAAATGTGAAAAAGACAAGAAGAGTTAGTGTAAATTTTTGCATAGAATGCTTATTGCTGGTTATACCCTTAGACAAAGAAACAGAATAGACTAGTAATCAGTAGGTTGTAGTATTAAACCAGGCAGCATTCAAGCAACTGACAAGGCTTTGGACAGTTATTTTTGTATTGCGAGTGATTTTCAGCCCGGATTCAGATTCATCAGACGGTCTGAAAATTAATAGTCTTTAATAGATTCTTTATCAATTATTTATCAAAAAATATCCCAAGCCCCATTGGTCCTGAAATCAAGATTTCGGGACGTATAATATTCATTTACCACTTCAAATATAGGGAAGTTTAAATGCAAAGGGGATATAAATATTAAATTTTTTTACGAATTCCGGTTTTTCATATGTTCGATCGCCTTAATCTGACTGGTGACGGTGGGGTTCTCGAACTCTTTTTATGTTACCGAATCATTCCGTTTGTATGATCCGCACCCGAATTCCTGGATTTAGCCGGATGGTTAGGTTTGGTGGCCTGAAAATAACAGAAGCCGGAACAAACTTGCTCCGGCCTCCGTTTCAATATGGCAATTGAAAATCGTGTTTATACGGTCATGATGTCTTTTTCTTTCAGGTCGAACAGTTTATCTACCTTTTCGGTAAACTTGTCGGTAATGGCCTGAATTTCTTTTTCGAGTTGCTTGATTTCATCTTCGGGAACCCCTTCTTTTTCAAGCTTTTTGCCTGAATCCATAGCGGAGCGGCGGATATTCCTGATGGTAACCTTGGCATTTTCAACCTCTGCTTTCGCTTTCTTTACGAGATCGCGGCGGCGTTCTTCGGTAAGCGGGGGAACTGCAATGCGCAGCACTTCACCGTTGTTCTGGGGATTAAAGCCCAGATTGGCAGCCATGATGGCTTTTTCTATGGGGGCAAGCATGCTTTTTTCCCACGGCTGAACAATGATCTGACGCGGATCGGGGGTGTTGATGTTGGATACCTGATCAATGGGTGTCATGGTGCCGTAATAATCTACCTTCACGCCTTCGAGCATGGCCGGACTGGCTTTACCGGCACGTATTTTCTGAAATTCCCTGTCGAGATGGCCGATGGCATGCTGCATTCCCTCTTCGGCCTCATCAATCACAAATCTGACTTCTTCGTTCATTTTGCAGGTTATATTTATGGTTTGCCTGTTTTTTCATCTTAAACGTGTGCAAATATACAAAAGCACAACGCCAAATTCAAAACAACCACTCAGGCTGATCAGCCTTCACTCACCAGTGTGCCGATTTTTTCCCCGCTCACCAGTTTCAGCAGGTTGCCCGGTTCATTCATATTGAACACCATGATGGGCAGTTTGTTTTCGCGGCAGAGGGTAAAAGCTGTCAGGTCCATAATGCTGAGTTTCTTTTCGTAAACCTCATCGTAGCTGATGAAGTCATATTTCACGGCATTCGGGTCCTTCTCCGGATCTGCAGTATAAATCCCGTCAACCCGCGTTCCCTTGAGAATAACATCCGCTTCTATTTCAACTGCACGCAGGGCAGAAGCCGTGTCGGTGGTAAAGAAGGGGTTTCCGGTGCCGGCAGCAATGATCACCACTTTCCCTTCTTCGAGGTAAGAAATGGCTTTGCGGCGGCTCATCGATTCAGCGATCGGATCAATGGCAATGCCGGATAGAAGCCGGGTTGGAATACCCTGTTTCTCGATCTCTGCCTGGATGGCCATGCTGTTGATTACCGTGGCCAGCATACCCATATAATCTCCCTGTACCCGGTCCATGCCTTTTGCGGCTCCCTGCATTCCCCTGAAGATGTTGCCGCCCCCGATGACAATGGCTACCTGGGTGCCGATTCCGGTCACCGATTTGATTTCATTGGCGTACATATTCAGCATTGCCGGATCGATACCATACTGCTGATTGCCCATGAGGGCTTCTCCGCTGAGTTTGAGCAGAATTCTCCTGAATTTCATTGTTGAGGGTTTGATGAAAATTTTCTTAATAACAAAGTTGTGTCAGCCATTGCTGTTTTCTCAGCGCACAATAACCATAGAACGGGTTGCGGTAAATTTCTCTGTCTCCAGACGGTAAAAGTACCTTCCCGGCTTCAGGTTTCTTAGTCCGGCCACCACCAGGTGCCTGCCGGCTCCCATCTGTCCGTCGGCGAGTTGTGCCACCATCTGACCATAGATGTTGTATACCATCAGCTTTACCTTTGCAGCAACCGGAAGACTGAATCCGATGCTGGTGGATGTGTTGGCCGGATTCGGGTAATTCTGTTCCAGGTATGTCTGCTGCACCTCCGGACTGCTGATTCCGATCGAAGGATCATAATAGAGAAACTGCAGGCACCAGTTGTCGAGTGTGCCGCTATTGCCCGAACCTCCGTCGTTGATGCGCAATTGCCAGGTGCCGGCCAGCGGTTTCCCGTTAAAGGCACTGAGCGGCA
>CALMDN010000567.1 GCA_937864935.1 uncultured Bacteroidales bacterium | reverse complement strand
TCATCAGCGGAGGTAACATCAACATGAGCATCCTGGAACAAATACTCGAAAAAGGGGTTATGGATGAAGGCTACAGGGCCCGTATCTCAGTGCTTATACCCGATCAGGCAGGGATGCTTAAATCGGTGATTTCGATACTCGAAAAAGTGAAAGCGAGCATTCACGATATTTATCATGAGCGTTCCACCACCAGTGTCCCCATCGGTTTTGTGCAGGCCATCATCACCTTCAACCTTCAGGACAATACCCAATTGCCAGGCATCCTCTCAGAAATTGAAAAACGTGGCCTCTCCTATCAGGTCTTAAAATAAAAATGTCGATGGAAACTGCACTTTTACTTGTCATCATCCTTTTGCTTCTCGGAGCAATCGTCCTGATCTTCATCACCAGAAGCCGGCAAACAGCCGATCAGGGTCTGATGCAGAAAACAGAAAGCCTTGCTGCCCACCTGACCAGAATTGAAACCAACCTGAAGGACGATTTCAGGCTGAACCGCGAAGAAAGCGCAACACTTACCCGCGATAACCGCACCGAACTGAACAACACCCTCACCAATTTCAAAAGTGAGATCACCGAAAATCTGAGCCTCATCACCCAGCAGAACCAGAAAGCACTTGAAACCATTGTTCGTACACTCGACGAAAAAATCAACAGCCTCATTGCCCGGATTGACGAAAACAACAAAACCAACCGCGAAACACTCGTCAGCAGCCTGAAGGATTTCACGCTTGAACAGAGGAACAAGTTCGACGAAATGAAGTCCGAACAAAAAGACCTGACAGCCAAAACTGTTGAAAACCTTGAAAAGATAACGGCAAAAGTTGAAGAAAAACTCACTGCAATCAACCTGCAGGCGCAGGCGGAGAGTAAAACGACCCGCGAATCCATTGAAAAAGTAATCAGGGAATTTCAAACGGCATTCGACAAAAATGTGGCTTCCTTCAATGAACTTCAAAGGGAGAAATTCGGACAACTCGAAGAAAAACAGGGAAAACTGATCGAAAGCACGGAGAAAAAACTGGAAGAGATGCGTTTGACCGTGGATGAGAAACTTCAGAAAACCCTGAATGAGCGTCTCGGACAATCGTTTGAACTGGTGGGCAAACAGCTGGAGAGTGTTCAGAAAGGGCTGGGCGAAATGCAAACGCTGGCGCAGGATGTCGGAGGACTGAAGCGCGTGCTGAGCAATGTTAAAATGCGTGGTGGCTTCGGAGAGGTTCAGTTGTCGATGCTGCTCGAACAGGTGCTGGCCCCCGAGCAATACGAAGCCAATGTAAGAACCAAAAAGAGCAGTGCCGACCTGGTTGAATTTGCCATTAAGTTACCCGGCAAGGACGATCTCAACGGTACGGTCTGGTTGCCGGTTGATGCCAAATTCCCGCGCGATGCCTATGAGCAGCTGCAGAATGCCTACGACACAGGAGAACCGGCCCTTATTGAGACAGCCCAGAAGGTACTTGAATCCACCATCAGAAAAATGGCGAAAGACATCAGCGAGAAATACATTGACCCGCCTTTCACCACCGATTTTGCTGTGATGTTTCTCCCATTCGAGGGTATCTATGCCGAAGTGGTGCGCAAAGCCAGTCTGCTTGAAGAATTGCAGCGTACGCATAAGGTCGTGGTAACCGGTCCCACGACCCTGGCGGCTATTCTCAACAGCCTGCAGATGGGTTTCAGAACACTCGCCATACAGAAGCGCAGCAGCGAAGTGTGGAAAATCCTCGGGGCAGTGAAAAAAGAGTTCGAGAATTTCGGAGGTATGCTCGAAAAAGCCCAGAAAAATATCCGCGTTGCCAGCGATCAGATTGATGAAGTGATGGGAAAACGCACCCGGGCCATTCAGAGAAAACTAAAAAGTGTCGAAATCCTTGGTGACACCGATTCCAGCCTGCTGATTCCTGAAGCCACAGAAACTGAACTGTCAGACGACGAGTCTGACAGCTGATCCTTTCCGAAACAGCATATTATTGCCGGAAAGCCCGTCGAATAATGCCATTCCGTTTCTTCCGCCAGGCAATTCTGCCTGAAGCAGACCCTTGTCATCGGAATTGAAAAAACTGAAAAATATTTCAGTGAGTGTGAACAATAAGTTTTCCAGTTTGTTGTTATTACAAATAAACAATAGTTTTAAAATAAAATTTGCATCAACAATGGAATCAGTTCAGGAAATCGTTGCACGATTGAATCAGGCCGGTTTGAAGATTACACCGCAAAGGGTAGCCGTGATGCAGTCGTTGCTGAAAATGAAGAACCACCCTACTGCCGATGATCTGTTTGCTGAAGTTGCCAATACCATTCCCGGCCTCTCTCCTACAACCATATACAACACCCTGGATGTTTTTGTAAAAAACGGACTGGTTAAACGGGTAAAAACCGACGCCGATGTGATGAGGTATGACGCGATCACAGAACATCACCACCACTTGTATTGTGCTGATTCTGACAGGATGGAAGATTATTTTGACCCGGAACTTGACCGCCTTCTGGCTGAATATTTCGAGCGCAAAAAAATTAAAGGATTCAGCGTGAATGACATCCGCCTTCAATTGATGGGAAATTTTGATTAAAACAACTAAAAATCGCAAATATGAAAAAAATGAACAGCATCGGGCTTGACAAAAAAATGTCAGGTCAACTGATTGAGAAACTGAATGACCTTCTGGCGAACTATCAGGTATTCTACCAGAATGCCCGTGGTTTTCACTGGAACATCAAAGGTGAAAAATTCTTCGAACTGCACCTGAAGTTTGAGGAGTTATACAACGATCTTCAGCTGAAGATTGATGAAATCGCTGAAAGAATACTGACTTTAGGGGGCACACCCATCCATTCATTTGCCGGATACCTGAAAGTATCAGAAATCAAACCTGTTGAAAATGAAAGCAACGGGCCAAAGTGTATTGAACACATTCTCGATGCTTTTGCCGCCCTGCTGGTAAAAGAACGCGAAATCCTCAGCCTGTCGGCTGAGCTGAATGATGAAGGCACCAATGCGATGGCCAGCGACTATATCCGTGAAAAGGAAAAACTGGTCTGGATGTACTCAGCCTACCTTTCAAAATAATTCATTTCACCTTATTAATTAAACAAAAACAAACAAAATGAGCGAAGTAAGAAGCTTTCCGCTGATCGGTGACAAGATTCCCGATCTTACCGTACAAACAACGCATGGCGTTAAAAACCTGATCAACGATTACAAGGGGAAATGGCTGGTGCTGTTCAGTCATCCTGCTGATTTTACACCGGTTTGCACAACTGAATTTGTTGCCTTTGCCAAACGCTTTGATCAGTTTCAGGCCCTGAATGCTGAACTTCTTGGTCTGTCAATCGACCAGATTTTCTCGCACATCAAGTGGGATGAATGGATAGAAGAGAAACTCAATGTACAGATTCCTTTCCCCATCATTGCCGATTCAACCGGTAATGTAGCCATGGCAATGGGCATGATCCACCCGGGCAAGGCAGCCGACACCGTACGTGCCGTATTCCTGATCGACCCCAACTCCGTGATCCGTATCATCCTGTTCTATCCTCAGGAGATCGGCCGCAACATGGATGAAATTCTGCGCGCACTCAAAGCCCTACAGACTTCCGATGCCCACAAAGTGGCCATCCCGGCCGGCTGGCCCAACAACGAATTAATCGGCGACCGTGTTATCATTCCGCCTGCAAAGGATGTTGAAACAGCCAAAAAGCGTAAAACAGAATATGAGAATTACGATTGGTGGTTCTGCCACAAGAGCCTGTGATTTAATTTATTCTGAGCATTTAACAGGGACACGACTGCTCGTGTCCCTGTGTATTTATTAAGGATGCCTTGAAACCCATCACAATGGAAACTGCTTCATAAATTTGGACACCAGGTGTTGGAGAGTTATTTTTTAAATTTACAGCAACAAGAAATCATCCTGCTTGTTACAACTTATACCAAAGACATCGAACCCATGAAATACATCGGAGCCCATGTGAGTGCATCCGGCGGCGTAGAGAATGCCCCACTGAATGCAGCAGCCATCGGAGCAAAAGCATTTGCACTTTTTACCAAAAATCAGCGTCAGTGGTTCTCAGCTCCACTCAGCGAAGAAAGCATCGCAAAATTCAGGGAAAATTGTTCCCTGCATGGTTTTCAGCCCTGGCAGATACTTCCCCACGACAGTTACCTGATCAATCTTGGACATCCCGGCAAGGAAGAACTGGCAAAATCGAGGGCGGCTTTTCTCGACGAAATGCAGCGCTGTGAGCAGCTGGGCCTCGACCGGCTTAACTTTCATCCCGGCAGCCACCTCAAGCTGATTTCTCCGGAAGAGAGCCTTAAGATCATTGCCGAATCGATCAACATTACCCTCAGCAAAACCAAAGGCGTAACGGCTGTTATTGAAAACACCGCCGGACAGGGCAGCAACCTGGGACATCAGTTTGAACAGATCCGTTTTATCATTGACCTTGTAGAAGATAAATCACGGGTTGGCGTATGCAGCGACACCTGCCACACCTTTACAGCCGGATACGATATCCTC
>CALMDN010000566.1 GCA_937864935.1 uncultured Bacteroidales bacterium | reverse complement strand
ATACATCATCAGTTTTATGGTTCAGCATGACGGTTGCCTGCTTGACGGTACTTCAATATCGGATGCCATCAGCTTCATTGATCAGGAAACCAGCCCTGAGCCCGTTTGCTATTTCACCAACTGCATCCATCCGGCGAATTTCAGAGCTGCTTTAAACAATGCAAAAAATAAAGGCAAACCTCAGATAAACAGGTTAACCGGGACGCAAGCCAATGCCTCTGCATTAAGCTGCGCAGATTTGAACAATTGCGACACTCTTCACCAGGACGACTTTAACAACATCATTGAAGAAATGCTTTCGCTCAAAAGGGATTCCGGTATCAAAATTTTCGGAGGATGTTGCGGAACAGATGACCGGTTTATGGAGGATCTGGCCGATAAATTAATGCTTGCTGTTTCTGAGGATAAATAGAAACTAACTGCCTTGCAGGTCAATGCCTGAAATAAGCGGTTACAGATGACTGCCGTAAACCCTGGCCGTCACCATTCAACAACCTTCTTGCAGATAGTCAGTTCAGCCATCTGGTTCAGCTAATCAATCACGTACCACAGAGAAAAAATATTTTCATCTGCTTTTTTTTCGGTAGCTGTCACCGGGCTGAAAATTCTTTTATATTTGACCTGTACTGTTTTCTAAATGCATATAACAGGGTATTTTATTCAGGAGGCTGATAAATAAAAGCTTATATAATGCTGAATATTCAGTTGAACGTATTAAACGATACTGATTCTGATGGCGACCAACATTAATTATTGAAATGACAGTTATGTACCTTCACAGAAATTTTCGCTCGCTTTTTCTGCTTACCTTGCTATGCTTTGGATATGGTCCTGTTTTCAGTCAGTATGCCGATAGTCTTGCCAGGGTAGTTCAGGAGACGTTTCCCGACGAACAGGCCCTGGTAAAGGAGCTGGAAATGACCTTCACATTCGGGCGTACCGGAAGTCCGGATAACGTTACAGCCACCGAATCAGGGTTTGCCATTGTGCAATCACTTGCCCGGGATATAAAGGTGATGCGCACGGTGTTCTACGATGAATACTCTTCTATATCAGGCCATAAGCTTAAAGGGAACAAGGATTCAAGGATAAAGTACGACTACATGCGCTGCGGCGATTTCGAGATCGATGGCCTGTTTTACCACGATGCGCGGGTCTGCCGTTTTCTGATGCTGTTTGGCGAATCCGGTGAAACGAATACCCTCTCTTACGATAAAACATACAACGACCTCCGCTATTTGTCCGATATCCCGCTTTCAGACGATTACCGGGTTGCCCGGATGAAGGTTACCCTGAGGGTGCCCGATTACCTGGGCCTGAAGCTGGTGGAAATGAACTTTGCGGGATTTGACATTACAAAGACAGTAACATACAACAGCAACGAGAAGCTGAAGGTCATCGAATACATTCCCCGCAACATTCCGCCTCAGGAAGGTGTACAGAATCTGCCGGGCTATTCCTGTACCTTTCCCCACATTCTGGTAGTGCCTGAATACCGGGTCACTCCGGCGAATGACACGATCAATATCCTGCGTTCACAGGATGACCTCAACAGATGGTATCTGTCGCTGGTAAAAAGGAGCAGCATTACCCCTGAACTGGCATCGTTTACCGATACACTGGTTAAACGGTGTGTTACAGACGATGAAAAGATGGCCAGGGTGCTGCAGTGGATAGGGGAGAAGATCCGTTACATCGCCTTTGAAAACGGAACGGCCGCCTTTGTGCCCGAAGAGGCTGCATCGGTGTTCAGAAAGCGCTACGGCGACTGCAAGGGGATGTCGAACCTTGCTGCAGTGATGTTGCGTCACCTCGGTTTCGATGCCAGACTTGGCTGGGTTTATACAGGCCGTACCTGTATTCCCGATTCTGTGGTCTCCCTCGCGGGCAGCAACCACATGATCTGTGTGGTGATGCAGCATGGTAAACCCTTGTTTCTGGATGCCACCCTGAAGTACGGGCTGATCGGAGAGGTTCCGGAAAGCATACAGGGAAGGCGCTGTGTGGTAGAAAACAACGGAAGCTATGAAGTGCTCCGCATTCCGGAAACCCTGCCACGTAGTAACCTTACCAGCGTCAGCGATACGGTGTCGATTGAAGGAAACCGGCTTCAGCTGTCGGGCAGAATGAACCTGACGGGCATGCCACGTCTTTCGCTGCAGTACTTTCTCGATCAGGTTGAAAGCGGGGAAAAAGAGAACATGCTCAAGTCGTTTCTTTCTGTTGGCGGAAAAAGTGTAAAGGTATTGTCGATGCTGACGACCCCGAAGGATACCCTCAGCGAAACCTTCAGGCTGAGTTACCGGCTGGAGGTGCCGAATGCCCTGATAACCACCGGAAGCGACATCCTGCTCAGCCTCGATTTCAGGAACGAACTGAAAGGTCAGAAAATTGAAAAGCTGCGGAGTTACAACTATGAACTCGAAGGGCGTCTGCTGAATGAGCAGGAAGTTGTGCTCAGGCTACCCGGACATCTGAAAGTAAAAAAGCTGCCTGAACCCGTTTCAATAATCCGGCCCGGATTTTCATTCACAGGAGCCTATGAAGCCGGCGAGGGCTTTGTACGATATCGCAAGCGCATCGAAATAGCCGATGATATAGTGAAACCGGATGAGTTCGCAGCCTGGAATGAATCCGTAAGCAAAATTGTAAAATTTTATAAAGATTTGATCGTATTAACCGCTAAATAATCAGAGATGAGATTGATCTTCATTTACTTAACCATTGCATTGTTCAGTTATTCCGCTACATCCCAGGCACAGGTAGATGAAGCCTCCATCAAAAAGAAAATGTGGGGAGAGAAGTTTCCCCTGCCCGATGCTACGGTAAAAGAAAAGTATAAGGATGAGTCGGCAGTGATACTGCTGAAGAACGAAATCTTTGAATACAGCAGAAAGCTGGGTGCAAAAGTAAACAACGACAATTACCTGCGCATGCGGGTGCTGTTGCTTGATGCCGCAGCAGTGGAGGAATACTCTGAACTGTCGTTTTCAAAACTCGGTCTGAGCAGTTACAAAAGGGAAGGAACCTTCATCGGGGTAAAAGTGGTGAAACCCGATGGAAAGGAACGCGAGGTCAGGCTTGACGAAGCTGTAAAGATGCGTTTGTTCAGGGATGCTTCGGAGACCCGCGAAACAAAGGAATCCTACCGGAAAGTTGCCATCGACAACCTTGAGCAGGGTGATGTGATCGATTTTTACATTGCCAACGTGAGCAGGGTGAATGTTACGAATTACAACTATGGAAGTTATTTCGTTTTCGATCCTGAAATGATCATTTTCAAATCCTACTATCCTGTGCTGGACGGAAGGGTCTCGTTTCTGGCTGAAAAGAACTGCTACATCAACCTGTCATTGCCAGATGGTTATGATGATCCCAAAATGAAGGAAGTGGACAACAAGGTATATTATGAACTGAAATATGCGAGTGATGAAAAACTGAAGGAAAGGCAATGGGATGCCCCCCTGGTGACAGAACCGGTGCTTAAGTTTCAGGTGGTTGCTGCAACCATCTATGGAACAGAGGTTTACAAGCACATCATTGGTAAAATCGGGAAACCCAAACTGAAGACAGAACCGAAGGATCACGAGAAGCTGCTGAAATATCTGGCCATGCACGCAGGCAATGCCACCATGCTTCAGAAAGAATCACTTAAGTTCATCAGCAAGCAAAGGCACCAGAAGGCACCGGAAACCATTGTGCGTGATTTGTTCTACTTTGCCCGGCATCATCTGTATTTCGATTATTTTATGGTTGGTTCCGATAAATATTACAATTATCAGCTCTACGATGAATTTGATGTCATCCGCACATTGTCTTTTGTGCTGAAGAAACTGAAGATAGAGCACGACGTCTTCATCGGGGTTGACAAACAGATCGGGAACATTGACAGGACCCTGTTGTACGATGAGGTTACCCCGGGGATCAGGGTGAAAACAGCCAATGGTCCGGTGTATATGTACAC
>CALMDN010000565.1 GCA_937864935.1 uncultured Bacteroidales bacterium | reverse complement strand
CCGACAAGCTGATCGGCCCCCCCGGAATCAAGGATGGTGCGCGAATCGATCTTGGAGATCACCCTGAAAGCAATACGCGCCGGGAAATTGGCCTTGATGGTACCCGTAATGATGTTTACGGATGGCCGCTGTGTTGCAATTACCAGATGGATACCGATGGCCCTGGCCAGCTGCGCCATGCGCGTTAGCGGTGCTTCAATCTCTTTGCCGGCGGTCATAATGAGGTCGGCAAACTCATCAATCACTACGATGATGTATGGAAGGAATCGGTGGCCATGCAATGGACTCAGCTTACGGGCAATAAACCGCTCATTGTATTCTTTGATGTTTCTTACCTGGGCATCTTTAAGCAGGTCGTAACGGTTGTCCATCTCAATGTTGAGCGAATTGAGCGTCCGAACTACCTTCCGGGTATCGGTAATGATGGCCTCTTCCGAATCGGGTAGCTTTGCCAGAAAGTGCCGTTCTATTTTTGAGAAGAGTGTAAGCTCCACCTTTTTCGGGTCGATCATCACAAACTTAACCTGCGACGGGTGTTTGTGATACAGGATAGAGGCAATGATGGCATTCAGTCCGACCGATTTACCCTGTCCGGTGGCTCCGGCCATCAGGATGTGGGGCAAGCGGGTAAGATCTGCTATGAATGGTTCATTCTGAATGGTTTTACCCATTCCGAAGGGAAGTTCATACTTGGTCCCCCTGAACTTTTCGCTTCCCAGAATTGATTTCATGGAGACGATTTCCGGCTTCAGGTTGGGTACCTCGATGCCGATGGTTCCTTTGCCGGGTATGGGAGCAATGATTCGGATACCCATGGCCGCCAGGCTTAGGGCAATGTCATCCTCCAGGTTCTTGATCTTCGAGATCCTGACCCCGGGTGCCGGTATGATTTCATACAAGGTAACAGTAGGGCCGATAGTAGCCTTGATCTTGTCAATCTGGATATTGTAATTGGCGAGTGTGTCAACAATGCGGTTTTTGTTGGCTTCCAGCTCTTCCTTCTGAACGCTGACCGAATTCGGGGTTCCTCCGTAATCATCGAGCAGTTCAAGCGTTGGACGCTGATAATCCGGTAAATCAAGGGTAGGGTCAAATTCGGTATCAATGGTATAATGTAACGGTTCTGCCTTGGTTACCTCTTCCGGTTTGATTGTTTTCGGAGGCTCTATCGTAAATTCAACGGCATCCTTGTCCGGCCGTTGAATTGCAACTGGTTCCGGAAACTCAAGGGGTACAGGCTCAGCAGCTGTTGTGTTGTTTTTCCGGTTGGCAGGTTTTACCTCCGGTTTTTCATCGTGGGCAACGGAAAACTCGACTGTATTGTATTTGTCTTCCCCCGGGGTGCCGCCAAACCGGTTTTCATTTTTACGGTTATTTTTAATTACAGGTTCTGATCCTTCGTCTGTTTCATTTTCCCCGGGTGCAGCCCCTGATGGTCTTTTCGGGAGTTCGAGGGGCATATTGAATGCAAAAACCAGCATTGCAATCAGGGTAAACAGCAGGGTAATGGCGGTGCCTGTTTTGCCCAGCAGTCCGGCCATCCAGAGCGAAGTCTGGTAACCGGTGATACCACCCAGCACTGCAAAGTCGGTTTCTCCAAGAATAAAACCGAGGGCGACAGGTAACCAGAGCAGACCAAGCAACGAATTCCTGAAGGTTTTCCAAACAGGCAGTACCTGAATCATCAACGACATTCTTACTCCTGCAACAATCAGCATCACAATGATCAGGTAAGCGGCAATGCCAAAGCCTTTTTTGATAAATGTTACGGAGAGGGCAGCCCCGAGCCGCCCGGCCCAGTTGCTGGCTTCAATGCTTGTATCGAAAAGTATGCGGTTGAATGAATACGTCGTAAAAAGGTCATCAGCACCCCATTTGAAGTAAAGAAACAGGTAAGATGTGAAAGCGAACAGAAGATAAATGGCGAGCAGTACAAAAAACACACCGGTAACTTTCACGGCTCTGCCATCGGTAACCCACTGGGGTAGTGTGAAACCAGAGCTGCCCTTGCCCGGTTTTTTGCCGGAGGGTGTGTCAAATTCATCGGTTTTGCTGCTTTTTTTAAGCGTATTGCCTTTAACGGCCATCTGCAGTTTTTTTCAAAGTTTACAAAAGTACAAAACCGGCCGGTTCCGGTATAACCTGCTTGCTTTTTTAATCAGCAGGTGCCGGAACCAGCCGGAGATGCTCTCAGGGTAGGACAGATAAATTATTTGCCTCCGCCAAACATCTGCCTGAGTTCATCAGGAGTCATTTCTTTATAATCTGAAGGAACCTCAAAATCACGGTTCGATACTTTCCCTTTTTCAATGCTGGTAGCTGTCAGCAACATGCTCATTCCCTGCATTTTGTAATAAAATTCAAGGGGGATTCCCGGCAAGGTTCTGTATTCGTTATCGTAAAAGATCTTGTTGTTGCCGATTTCTTCCGTATAATAAACCACAATGGGAGAACCCTTGCTTTTTTCGTCACCGAAATTTATCTCAGCCTTTTTGCAGGTGAAGCCGGCGATATCCTTGGTTTCTGCGGTCACCACAACTACCGGTTCCTTGGTACTGTTGCCTTTTTTATTGGGTTTCAGGGCCACTTTGTTGCCAGCCACTTCAAAAAGCATGATGGTCGATTTCTGATCTGAATCAAGCATAACAATCTGATTCATGCTGGGCATACTGATGTCGATCCTTGCTTTGTTGCCATTGAGGGTTACCTTAACGGTTTTCGGCATCATGGCCTGTTGCGATGCGTCGAGCTGGGCATCCGGGTAGGTTACAGTATAGTTGATCACTCCTTTGAAGGGTGATCCGGCTTTCTGGGCCCGGGCCTGTGTAAACCCGGAAATCAGAAAAGTGAAGGCGAGTATATACGCTGTCAGTTTATTGTTCAACATGATGGCTTTTTTGGGTTAAAAATGGATTATTCATTCTCGGTAATGACGATTTTTTCAATTTCATCCCCGGCTCTGATCAGATCAATGACTTCAAGACCTTCATATACTTTTCCGAAGCAGGTATGATTGCGGTCGAGGTGGCTGGTGTTTTTTCTGCTGTGACAGATGAAAAACTGTGATCCACCGGTGTTTCTTCCGGCGTGGGCCATGGAGAGTACGCCGCGGTCGTGATACTGGTTGCCGCCGTCGAGCTCACACTTGATGGAGTAGCCGGGCCCGCCTGATCCGGTTCCGTTGGGGCAGCCACCCTGTATCACAAAGTCGGGAATGACACGGTGAAAAGTAAGCCCGTCGTAAAAACCACTTCTGGCAAGTTTTACAAAATTGGCAACGGTATTGGGAGCATCCTGCTCGAAGAAATCTACTTTCATAACACCTTTAACGGTGTGAATCTCTGCTTTGTACATGCAATTGGGTATTTATTGATTATTTGATTGTTCTGAAAAGTTTGTTCATCCTGATTTTGCCTCCGAACAGGGGTTTGTTTCCGTCGAGCGATAGCCATACAAAAACCGCCTTGCCAACCACATGGTCAACCGGGACAAAGCCCCAGAAACGTGAGTCGGCTGAATTGTGCCGGTTGTCACCCATCATCCAGTAATAATCCTGCTTAAAGGTATAACTGCTGGCAGGTTTACCGTTGATGAGTATGGTTTCTCCGTTGATCTCCAGGTCGTTGAGCTCGTAGTTCTTGATGATTCTTGAATACAGGACAATGTTCCTGCTGTTGATCTCTACTGTAGCACCCCGGCGCGGAATTTCAAGCGGACCGAAGTTATCCACATTCCAGGGGTAGAGCGAATCGAAAGGGAAGATGTAAGGTTGCCAGAAGCCTTTCGGCTGGATAATTTTGCGTACCTCCTTCACATTCACGAACCCTTTGATTTTCTCAGCGGTTTCATTGGTGAGCGTGAGCACAATCTCGTTCGGGCCCGCCATACCCACCTCCTCGGTAATGTTGAGTTTTTCAAGGGCCTTGGGGTTTATCCGGGTGCCATCGGTTCTGACGATGTACTTGAACTGGGCCTGTTCGGGCAGTTCTGCTGCTTTTCCATTGATGTATACCACCTGGTCCTTGATTTCAAGTACATCCCCCGGGATGGCTATACACCTTTTAATATAGTTTTCACGTTTGTCAACCGGACGGGCAACGATATCGCCGAAATTGGCCTTGTCGTTCCATACCCGGTAACGTCCGTAGTCCCTTACCAGTCCGTAATAACTCTGATTCTGTGCTTTCAGGGCAACAGTGTCACCATCAGGGTAGTTAAAAACCACCACATCGTTGTTTTTTACAGTGGTTAGTCCCGGGAAACGGTAATAAGGCAGTTTCAGCCATTCAACATACGATTTGGTGCTGGCGGTGAGCGGCAGGGTGTGATGTACAAAGGGGAAAGCGATGGGGGTATTCGGAACTTTCGGGCCGTAGCTTAATTTGCTCACAAACAGAAAATCGCCGACAAGCAGTGATTTTTCCATGGATGATGTGGGAATGGTGTAAGCTTCCACCATGAAGATACGGATGATGCTGGCTGCAATCACCGCGAAGATGATGGCATCCACCCATTCACGAACCGGGGTCTTTTTGATTTTCACCCTGTTGGCGGGCTCAACGTAATCGCCTGATTTTTTTATCCCCAGCCAGGGCAGGTAAACAAAAGGCAGCAGAACGGCAACTGCCTGATGCCCGAGGTTATAAATCCTGTAGCACTTCAGGGTTTCCACTACCATCAGCATAACCATGAAGGCATTGATGAACGGCATTGCCAGAAAAATAAACCACCACAGCGGCTGTCTGATGATGCGGAGCCATAGGTAATAATTCAGAACAGGAACTGCTGATTTCCAGC
>CALMDN010000564.1 GCA_937864935.1 uncultured Bacteroidales bacterium | reverse complement strand
TCGCCGTTATCGGTGCTTCGGCATATGCGTTTATCTTCACTTATCTTATGCTGGCCCTCATCAATTATATAACTCCTGTCAGAGTAAGCGAAAGCGACGAAATGATCGGGCTCGACACTTCACTGCACGGAGAGCAGGCCTACGATTCAGGTTCAATGTAAACCAACCATTGCCCCCGAACCACTGAAAAGGTTTTGATGCACATCAAAACCTTTTCTATTTTTGCATTTTCAATTCAAGAAGCAGGATATATCTTCTTCCTGCTTTCACCACAATAAAACCGGTTATGAAAAACCTCTTTTTATTTTCAATGGCACTTCTGCTCTCTGCTGCCGTTTTCGCTCAGGACGACAACCATTTAGTAATGGATGAAAAATCAGGCAAGGAGATCCTGATCGGAACCATTACCCGTGAAGGGCTGACCTCCATGGGGGATTGGTTTAATGAGGGCTATAATGCCAGCCACCCAGACCCGGTAATTCTTGACAGCCTCAAGCTTTATAAAGATAAGTATCCGTATATTTTTATTGTTCTTGGCACCTGGTGCGGCGACAGCCGTGAACAGGTTCCTGCTTTTCTCAGGATTCTCGACATGATCGGCTATCCGGCTGAACAGGTATTTATGGTAGCGGTAGACCGCGAAAAAAAGGCAGGGAATTTCTGTATCGGGGACTTTAACATTAAACTCGTTCCTACTTTTATCATGACGGTTGACGGCGAAGAAACCGGCCGCATCATTGAAACACCGGCAACAACCCTCGAAAAGGATCTGCTCAGGATTGTAGCAGGAAGATAGTCAGTATAGTTCCGGACGTCAGTTTATTCAGAAAACAACGGGAATGACAGTTTACGAAACCATCAGCGAAACCAGTGCTTTTGTATCTGAAGCCAGGAAAAACGGGAAGACAATCGGCTTTGTTCCCACCATGGGGGCCTTGCATGAAGGGCACCTGACGCTGGTCAGGCGGGCCAGAAAGGAAAACAACCTTGTTGTTGTCAGTATCTTCGTCAATCCGATACAGTTCAACAATCCCGACGATCTGAAAAAATACCCGAGAACACTGGAAAAAGACCTCATTATGCTGGAAAGCGCGGGTTGTGATCTTGCTTTCTGTCCTTCGGTTGAAGAAATGTACCCCGACAACAGCAGAAAAAGTTATGATTTCGGAGATCTGGCCAGGGTTATGGAAGGTGAATTCAGACCCGGACATTTCGACGGGGTGGCAACCGTTGTGCAACGGCTGTTTGAAATCACACTGCCTCATAAGGCTTACTTCGGTGAGAAGGATTATCAGCAGCTTCAGATTATTCGTGCATTGGTGAGGAACGAACATATTGACACAGAAATTGTCCCCTGCCCGATCAGCCGTGAAGAAGACGGTCTGGCACGCAGCTCCCGCAACGAAAGGCTGACTCCGGCACACCGCAAAGCTGCACCGTACATTCACCTGGTGCTTCAAGAAGCCAGAAGCCTTGCTACAAACCATACTGCCCCGCAGATTATTAATTTCGTAAAAGCCAAATTCGCTGATCATCCTTTGCTGAAACTTGAGTATTTCACCATTGCCAGCGGGAGCACCCTGCAAACGGTTGAAGGAAGAGTATCGCCCGGAGACTATGGGTTCATTGCAGTTTTCGCAGGAGAAATCAGACTGATAGACAACATCAGATTAATTTAGTAATTTTGCAGCATCATGACCATAGAGATCCTTAAATCAAAAATTCACCGGGCTACCATTACCGAAGCCAACCTCCATTACATTGGCAGTATCGGCATTGACGAAGACCTGATGGATGCTGCAAACCTGATAGAATTTGAAAAGGTTCAGGTACTCAACATCAACAACGGAGAACGGCTCGAAACCTATGTTATTAAAGGCAAACGGGGCAGTGGAATGATTTCGCTCAACGGAGCCGCTGCCCGTAAAGCCGTTGCCGGCGACATGGTGATCATTGCTGCATTTGCGCAGATGACACCTGAAGAAGCAGCAACATTCAAGCCTGCCATTGTATTTCCCGATCAAAAGAACAATTTAGTCTGATACCTTGAAAAAGACGTTTGGCTCAGTAATCCGGTTCAGTTTCTTCCTCGGATTGGGTATTTTCTTTATCTGGCTTTTTATGCGGAACCTCTCCGCTGAGCAGAAACATGAAATACTTGAGTCACTCAAAATAGCGAATTATTACTGGATAGTTGCAGCCATAGCACTGGGCATCCTGAGTCATTTGAGCCGTGCCCTTCGCTGGAAAATACTCCTTGAGGCCATGGGATACAAACCCCGCACCCACAACGTCTTTATGGCGGTGATGATCGGATATCTGGCAAACCTTGCCCTGCCCAGACTTGGCGAAGTCAGCCGCTGCGGCATTCTCACCCGTTATGAGAAAATTCCGTTCAATAAGTCATTCGGAACCGTTATTACAGAACGGGCCATCGACATGCTTATGTTTATCCTGCTGTTCCTGCTGATGGTTGTTTCCCTGTCGGGGAAGCTGCACCTTTACATCGAACAGAAGATTTACGCCCCACTGCAGGAAAAGTTTCATTTTGCAGCCAATCCCGACACCTACCTTTTACTGATGGTTGCGGCGTTTGCCATTGCAGGGATCGCAGCATTTATTGTCATCCGGAAGAAGTTCAGACATACCGGACTTTATAAAAAGTTCTACAGTCTGGCCGCGGGCTTTGCCGAAGGCATCAAATCGCTGGTAAAAATGAAAAAGCCGTTTCAGTTCATTCTTCATAGCCTGTTTATCTGGATCATGTACCTGCTGATGGCTTACATCGTGTTCTATTCCCTGCCCGAAACATCCGCACTGGGCCTCGATGCCGGGCTGGCTGTGCTGATTTTCGGATCTATCGGCATCATGATCGTGCAGGGAGGCATCGGAATATATCCGGCCATTGTTGCTGAAACATTGTTTATTTACGCCATTCCATCAACCACAGGATATGCCATGGGGTGGCTGATCTGGGCTTCCCAAACCCTGATGATTCTTATTGCCGGTCTGATTTCACTGGTATTGTTACCATTGATCAACAAACACTTAAGCCATGACACATCTGGAAAGTATCCTGAAGAAAATCCCTGATCCCGCTGAACTGGACCGGCTGATTGCTTACTGGAATTTCAAAGGTTTCAGGGTGGTGTTTACCAACGGATGCTTCGACATAATCCACCGCGGGCACATCGACTACCTGGCCAAAGCAGCCGGTCTCGGGCACATACTGGTTGTCGGGCTCAACACCGATGCCTCTACCCGTAGACTCAAGGGGCCTTCGAGGCCGATCAACGACGAGCAGAGCCGGGCCATGGTACTTGCCGGACTGGGCTTTGTCTCCTGTGTGGTACTCTTTGACGAAGAAACACCCTACAACCTGATAAAAAAGATACAGCCCGATATCCTGGTGAAAGGTGCAGACTACAAACCCGAAGAGATCGTGGGCTATGATGTGGTTACAGCCAAAGGCGGTGAGGTAACCACCCTGGAGTACCTGCCGGGTTTTTCAACCAGCCTGATTGAGCAGAAAATCAAA
>CALMDN010000563.1 GCA_937864935.1 uncultured Bacteroidales bacterium | reverse complement strand
ATCGCGGCCTGAGCGGCCGGTCTCCTGGTAATAGCCTTCGAGGCTTTTCGGTATGTCGTGATGTATCACATAGCGTACATCGGGTTTGTCGATACCCATACCGAAAGCGATGGTGGCCACAATCACATCAATCTCTTCCATCAGGAATTTATCCTGATTGATAACCCGTGTGGCAGAGTCAAGGCCGGCATGGTACGGGAGGGCCTTGATGCCGTTAACCTGTAGCGTTTCGGCGAGTTCTTCAACTTTCTTTCTGCTGAGACAATAGACAATTCCCGACTTTCCTGCCTGAGACTTAATGTATTTGATGATGTCCTTGATAACATCTTCTCCTTTGGGCCTGACTTCATAATATAGGTTAGGCCTGTTGAAGGAAGAGATAAACAGGGAAGCATCCATCATGTTGAGGTTCTTCTGAATGTCTTGCTGAACCTTTGGTGTGGCAGTTGCGGTAAGGGCTATGATAGGAACTCTTTTGCCGATGGCTTCGATTATGGGGCGCAGGCGGCGGTACTCCGGCCTGAAATCGTGCCCCCATTCCGAAATGCAATGGGCTTCATCGATGGCAAAAAATGAGATGTTGATTTCCTTGAAAAACTGAACATTTTCTTCTTTGGTAAGCGATTCAGGCGCCACATAAAGCAGTTTGGTCTTACCGCTGGTGAGATCCTTTCTAACATCTGTCATTTCCTGCTTAGAAAGCGAGGAGTTCATAAAATGAGCGATTCCCTGCTCAGCCCCGAAATTGCGTATGGCATCCACCTGATTCTTCATCAGGGCAATCAGGGGAGATATGATAATGGCCGTCCCTTCACTGATAATGGCAGGCAACTGATAACACATCGATTTACCACCGCCTGTCGGCATGATTACGAAAGTGTCCTTTCCATCAAGCAGATTCCTGATGATGGCCTCCTGATTCCCTTTGAATGAATCAAAACCAAAAATCTTCTTCAACAACTCATTAAGCGAATAACTATCCACTTTCTTCATCTGTGTCACTTTAATTAAAAACTCCCCGGCGCAGCAGAACAGCCAGACCAATGGTACTATAAACTCCTTAAACCAGCTTCACTTTACCGTTACAGATTCTTCTATCCGTGTATTTCAATTGCTGACTTAAAGTTACTTCATTTTTGACTGAAAAATACAATCATCTTTTCAAAATTATTTAAAAAATTGATCCATTGCATTTTTCCGTAACCCATCTTTTAAATCACAACAAAAAAATCTGCCTGTTAAAGCAGCGAACACTCCAAACGATGTGGAATATGAAAAGCTGATTTGCGGACCTCTGATCAGGGTTTCAATGATGTCAGCCATAATTTCCCGGTGCCGGCTGACATTTTTTGCTGATCCTAAAAGGAGCAAAAATTTCTAAAAAAAAACATTCCATGCAATGAACCTTAAAAAAGTGTTTCGGTGATGATTTTTAACAAATATTGTAAGTTGTTTTGTTTCCCTGTACGGTGGTCAAATGCCATGCTTCTTGAATGTTTATATCTTTGCAATCCGATGATAATGAAACAGCAACTGTTTAGCTAAGATAATACAATATTTATCTTTGCGGTAACTTTTTCACAGAAAACTTACGATGTCTGGCCTGCCATCGGGTTTTCCGGCAGTTTGAGAAAGATGGGATTTCAGTCTGGTCATCATCATTTACAGACAGGAGTTATGCAGGCTCAAAACCCAATGCAGCAGAAGTCTGCTGAAGACATTAACAGAACCGGTGAGTTGAGGGGTTCGCAACGCTGACTGTAACAGCAGAACAAATAACAACGGATGAAATCAACCGAAGAGATTAACAGGATTGCGCTGCGCACCATCAGTGAAGAAGGGGCCGCTATTGTGCAGCTGGGCAACTACATTAACGATGATTTTGCCCGGTGTGTTGAAACCATCATCAACTCAACGGGCCGGGTAATTGTTACCGGTATCGGGAAAAGTGCCAACATTGCTTCCAAAATTGTGAGTACCTTCAACAGTACCGGCACCCCTTCAATTTTCATGCATGCTGCTGATGCCATCCATGGCGATCTGGGGATGATCAGGCCCGAAGACATCATCATCTGCCTGTCGAAGAGTGGCGATACCCCGGAGATAAAAGTACTTGTTCCGTTGCTGAAGATCCTTGGCAACAAGCTGATCGGCCTGGTCGGGAACACCGATTCTTACCTGGCCCGGAACTCTGACCTGGTGATCAACTCCACCGTAACCCGTGAAGCCTGTCCGAACAACCTGGCTCCCACGGCCAGCACTACAGCGCAACTGGTGATGGGCGATGCCCTTGCCGTAGCCTTGCTCGAGTGCCGTGGCTTTACCCGCGAGGATTTCGCCCGGTACCATCCTGGTGGAGCACTGGGTAAAAGGCTTTACCTGAGGGTATCCGACATTTTCGGCACCAACGAAAAACCGGAAGTACAGATCAATGACGACATGCGGTCGGTAATCCTCGAAATCTCCTCCAAACGTCTCGGGGCAACCGCAGTAATGGATGGTGACAAACTGGCCGGCATCATTACCGACGGCGACATCCGCCGTATGCTTCACCGCGAAGGGCCGGTTCACCTGCTCAGGGCCGGCGACATCATGACCCGCGACCCCCTTACCCTCAACGCCGACATCCTGGTGGCCGATGCCCTTGACGTCATGCGTAAAAACAATATAACGCAGATTCTTGTTCTTGACAATGATCGTTATGTGGGTGTCGTGCACCTGCACGATATCATGAAGGAAGGGATTATCTGAACCGGAGAGCCATTCAGTTAATACTGCTGCTTTCCGGAACCGGATTTGAATGATTGCCGGACGACATTCTCATGTCAGGTGAATTAACCAATGTAAACTCAGTTATAATATGGGAACCAAAGCCGATGAATTCAACCAGTACAGGCAGAAAATGAACGACCGCCTGTTGGGTGCCGAGAACAATAAAATCATCAAGCGTATCTTCAATGTAGATACGAATGCCTACATGGACGGGGCGCTATCGGTTAAAACAAAGGAAATGCTGGGCCTGGTTTCATCCCTGGTGCTGCGGTGCGACGATTGTATCCGTTATCACCTGATCAAATGCCACGAAAACGGGGTTACCGAAGACGAACTTTTCGAAATCATGGGCATTGCCAACCTGGTTGGCGGAACCATTGTGATACCGCATACC
>CALMDN010000562.1 GCA_937864935.1 uncultured Bacteroidales bacterium | reverse complement strand
AAAACGTTAGGAGTTGGAATCAATGAAAAGAACAATAAAAGTAGTGGTAAACGGGGCCGGCGCTTCAGCAGTTTCGTGCTCGAGACTTTACCTGTCGCTGGGAGTAAAACCTGAAAACCTGGTGATGGTTGATTCAAAGGGGGTACTCAACGCACAACGGACCGACCTGAATCCCATAAAGCAGAAGTTTGTTACCCAACGCGACATCCACACCCTGGAGGATGCCATGAAAGGTGCCGATATGTTTTTGGGCCTGTCGGTTGCCGGGGTGGTTACCCCTCAGATGCTGCTCAGCATGAACGATCATCCCATCGTCTTTGCGCTGGCAAACCCCACACCGGAAATCGGCTATGAACTGGCGGTTTCGACCCGTCCCGATATCATTATGGGAACCGGGCGTTCTGACTTTCCCAACCAGGTGAACAACGTGCTTGGCTTCCCCTATATTTTCAGGGGAGCACTGGATGTAAGGGCCAGGGCCATCAACGAAGAGATGAAACTGGCAGCTGCACGGGCGTTGGCCGACCTGGCCAAACAACCTGTTCCCGAAGAGGTGAACATCGCTTACCAGGTTACCAACCTGAAGTTCGGTAAGGAATACATCATTCCCAAACCCAACGATCCCCGGCTGATCACCAGCATTGCGCCGGCTGTAGCAAAAGCGGCCATGGATTCAGGCGTTGCCCGCAAACCGGTAACCAACTGGGATGCCTACCGCGATGAACTGAGCAAGCGGCTGGGCTTGTCGAATCCATTGATCAGGCAGATCAAGGCAAGGGCAATGAAGAATCCGAAACGGGTGGTATTTGCCGAAGCTGAAAACTATAAAATCCTGAAAGCTGCCGAAATTGTGCTCGATGATGGCATTGCCACCCCCATTCTGCTGGGAAGCAAGGAGGTAATTCATGAACTGATAGCACAGCATGACCTTGAACTGGAAGGTGTTCAGATCATCGACCCCCGTTCGCCGGAAGAAAATGAGCGCCGCGAAATGTTTGCCCAGCAGTTCTACACCAAACGCAAACGCAGGGGAGTAAACCTTGCCGGAGCCCGTGACATGATGACACACCGCAACTATTTCGGCCCCAGCCTGGTCGAAAACGGCTTTGCAGATGCCATGATTTCCGGGCTTACCAGCAGCTATCCGGCCACCATCAGGCCGGCTCTGCGGATCATCGGAAAGAAGAAAGGGGCCAACATCGTGTCGGGCATGTACATCATGCTGACCAAAAAAGGGCCGTTCTTCTTTGCAGATACTACCGTGAATATGCACCCCAACGTGGATACCCTGGTTGAAATAACCCTGCAGACTGCAGCGGCAGTGCGCCAATTTAACGTTGAGCCGCGCATAGCCATGCTCTCTTACTCCAACTTCGGCTCCGTAGAAGGAAACATTCCCATTATGGTGAGACAGGCCGTTGAGATTCTGCACCGCGACCATCCCGATCTGATTGTGGATGGCGATATGCAGGCAAACTTTGCGTTGAACAATGAACTGCTGCGCGAAAACTTCCCCTTCTCCAAACTCGCTGATGGCCCGGCCAATACCCTGATATTTCCATACCTCACCGCCGGTAACATCGCTTACAAACTGATTCAGGAACTCGGAGGAGCAGAGGCCATCGGCCCCATCCTCATGGGCCTGAACAAATCGGTGCATGTATTGCAGATGGGCTCTGGCGTGGCAGAAATTGTCAATATGGTGACCATCGCGGTGATTGATGCACAGGGAAATGCTGGCTGAAATCTGCCTGGCTCAGTAAAAAATACGAAAGCAAGAGCCTGCGGATGATTTTAAGCCAATATTCACCTGTTGTGCGGTTAAATATTTAAACCACTGATAATAAGTGCTTTTGAAGTCAATGTCATGTTGAGCGAAGTCGAAACAGACCTTGACTTCATCCACACTATCAAAATGGAATGTTTGTAACCGCACAACACGTTTAATATTTAGGTTTTTTTATATGCATTTTCTTACTTTTGTTGTTGTCTTTTCATGCTGAAGACTTCTTACACACCGGATGGGCAAAAACTAACATCAAACAATAAAAAATGAAGAAAATCACTGTAATCGGCGCCGGAAATGTAGGTGCCACCTGTGCAAATGTGATTGCACACAAGGATCTCACCCGTGAGGTGGTTCTGGTTGATATCAAGGAAGGTGTAGCCGAAGGCAAGGCACTGGATATCTGGCAGACCTCATCCATCAACAACTTCAATACCCGTGTTGTCGGTGTGACCAACGATTATCTGAAAACAAAAGGTTCGTCCATCGTGGTGATTACCTCGGGTCTGCCCCGCAAACCGGGCATGAGCCGCGATGATCTTATCAAGACCAATGCACTGATTGTTAAGGAAGTAACCGAAAAAGTAGTGAAATACTCTCCGGAAGCCATCATCATTGTAGTATCCAACCCGCTCGATGTGATGACCTATGCCGCTTACCGTGCTGCCCGCAAACATTCGAGCAAGGTATTCGGAATGGCAGGTATCCTGGATACGGGTCGTTACAAAGCCTTTATTGCTGAAGCCCTCGACGTTTCTCCCAAGGATATCCATTCGCTGCTGTTGGGCGGACATGGAGATTCAATGGTTCCGCTGCCAAGGTTTACCTCGGTCTCAGGAATTCCCATCACCGACCTGCTGAACAGCGAAGAGATTGAGAAAATTGTTGACCGTACCAAGAAGGGCGGCGGAGAGCTGGTGAACCTGATGGGGACATCTGCCTGGTATGCCCCGGGCGCTGCTGCTGCCCAGATGGTAGAAGCCATTGTTGACGACCAGAAAAGGATTTTCCCGGTCTGCACCCTGTTGAATGGTGAATACAACCTGAAGGATGTATATATGGGTGTTCCTGTAAAACTGGGCTCCAATGGTATTGAAGAGATCATTGAACTCAACCTGAACAAGGATGAGCAGAAAATGCTTGAAGACTCAGCCAATTCAGTAAAAAGTGTGATGAAGGTTCTGGATGATATGAACCTGTTCGAAGACTGATATCCCATTGACCATCAAACTGCTGCCCCTGATTGGGGCAGCAGTTTTCATTTATGGACATACGGAAAGTAAACTGTAAGGGTTTTTTTCTATTTTTGCAGACTCTTTTTACCGGAAATCTCATTAAGTCGCTAATTATTAAGAAGCTAAGGGGCATTGGTTTTGAAATTTCAATGATCTCCGCAGGGATGGTTATCCGGGGCCCCTTCGCTGCTGTAATATACTTTGACTTTGAACAATAGCATCGGATTCATGAAGAAAAAGATTGTTGTTCTTACCGGATCAGGCATCAGTGCCGAGAGTGGTTTAAAAACTTTCAGGGACAGCGGGGGCTTGTGGGAAGAATACCGCATTGAAGAGGTTGCGACCTACGATGCGTGGGTTTACAATCCTGCCCTGGTTCTTGAATTTTACAACAAACGCCGGGCCCAGCTGGCCGGGGTTGTCCCGAATGCAGCACATTATGCCCTGGTGAAGCTTGAACAGGGATTCGACGTTCAGATCATCACTCAGAATGTTGACGACCTGCACGAACGGGCCGGATCAAAGTCCATTCTTCACCTTCACGGGGAACTGACCAAGGTAAGAAGTACAAAGTCTGCAGCGCTGGTAACAGATATCGGTTACAGTGAAATTCACCTGGGAGACGTGTGTTCAGAGGGTTCCCAGCTTCGCCCGCACATCGTCTGGTTCGGGGAAGCCGTTCCGCTGATTGAAACAGCTGCTGATAGCGTTACCGAGGCCGATATTCTACTGGTTATCGGAACATCCATGGCTGTTTATCCGGCTGCAGGTCTGGTGCATTATGTAAAGCCGGGATGCCCGGTTTATCTTGTTGACCCGAATCCTGCCCAACTGAGCGGAATCCCCGGACTCACCGTCATCCGCGACACAGCCGTTTCCGGAGTCCCGTTGCTTGTTGATCAGTTGCT
>CALMDN010000561.1 GCA_937864935.1 uncultured Bacteroidales bacterium | reverse complement strand
GGGTGATCAGAAAACTGTAGCTGTTGAGGTTATGATTCACCGATATTGGCGGAGGTGAGAGCGAGGTTCCGGTTCTGAAATCACCCAGTTTCGACCGGCGGTTGCGGGTTATCCTGAGCAGTACACGGTGGTTTGAAAACCATTCAAGCACCTTGCCTGAAGTTCCTTCAGGTAAATAATCATTCAGGGCGCTTTCAAGGCTTCTACCTTTGGTCATTATACGTGTACATTACTGTCTCATCGGGATTCGTGAAATTACAGCCGCAATCGCGGGCCCGTTTTGCTTTTTTGTATTTATTCTGTTTGTAAGCCGGAGTTGAACAGGAAGTAGACACCAATACAACCAGTGTAGCCAGCAAGGAGAAAACAAGCTTAAAATTTATCTTCATCTCTGATCTCTGAATTGAGGATTTGCAACTCCAAAAATAGTAAAAATGATGGGTACCGTCGCAAAATTTAAAGAATTCACTCCTGAATACAGCAGTACAATTTTATCATTCAATACATCAAAACTAACAAAAGCAGGAAAAACGGGTATAATTACGTATTGACTTAAGCTCCTAATTATCCGTAATTTGTATGTTTAGTACAACAAGTACCGGAATCAGTTGTTATATACAACTTTCACTATCCTTATTCCCAACTTAAATCTCAGAAACATGAAAAAGCTTACAAGCATCAAAACTCTTTTGTTCTTTGCAGGGACCCTCTTCCTGCTCAGCTGTGCCAAAAATGAGCCGGTTGAAAAACAGTCAGCATCTCCGGCAGGAAATGAAGGCAACCTCAAAACAGACCTGGTCTACTGCGGATCACCGGTAACTGCATCTTTTGTGGAGTACGGCCAGAGTATCTCCTACGGTAATTTCACCATCGGCAACGATGCAACTACCCTGCAGGTGAAGTACGAGTTAACCAATCCCTCATGGTTTATCAACAGACCTGAACTCTTTGTCGGCACCATGGAACAGTTCCTTGCTATTCCGGGAGCCAGCATCAACCCTGATGGAAGCATTCATCTGGTTGCCAGTCCACCCAATCTTCCCATTGATCCGGGTTATATCAACGGCGGATCCACCTGGGAATACAACCTTGACCTGAGTACCCTTCCGGAATGCTTCATTGTTGTGGCCTATGCCAGAATACGCGATGTAAATGGTTCAGGAGCCTTTAAAGATGTTTTTGCAAAAACTTCCTTCAAAACATCAGGGTATTACATCGATTACTGCGTTCAGCAATGCCCTGAGTTACCCCCGCTGGGCGGCTGTGAAACAGGCTATGCCTACGGCAACAGCTATGCCACCTGTTTCCTCAACATACCCGGAGTTCAGTCAAATAACTGGGGATGGTCGAATGGTCCCATCGGCGCCGGAACCTATTCATGGCCGATGTATGCCGGAGCAGGTCAGTGCAATATCTCAAACGGAACCTATGTTGGTACACTGACTGTAAACTACACACCTCCGACTGCAGTAGTAACTTACACAACCTTTGATGCGTATGTGCTCAACGCAACCCACCTCCATGTAGGAAACCAGATTCTTCCGAAAAAGAACAACAAATACACAACTGCTCCCGGTCAATTCCCCTACAAACATGAAAACCTTAACGGGGTTCACATTGATACATTTACTATTAACGGACTTTCAGGTAACATTTATGTTGCAGCACATTCAGAAGTTTGTGATGCCCAGTAGATAGTTTTCCGACCTTTGTTAAAAAGACAGACTTTCTTTGAAAGTCTGTCTTTTTTGTTTCTGAATTCTTCATTTCCCCGAAGCCACTGTCAATCAAATGCAGAACGAAAGCTTACAGGTTTGAAAAATTACTAATTTAGCAGAAACGATACTACGGTGATCAGAGGATTTCTTTTCCACATCGGACGCTATACCCTGCTGATGAAACAGGTGTTTAAAAGACCTGAGAAACAGTCGATTTACATTAAAAAAATCCTGGTTGAAATCGATAACCTGGGGCTTGACTCCGTTGGCATTGTTGCTTTCATTTCTACCTTTATGGGAGCTGTATTGTGCATACAGATGGCTTTCAACATCGATACCCCGCTTATCCCCCTCTATACCATCGGATTTGTCACCAGGCAATCGGTTGTGCTTGAGTTTTCTCCTACCATCATCAGCCTTATCCTCGCAGGCAAAGTCGGCTCAAGGGTGGCTTCCGAAATCGGCACCATGCGGGTTACGGAACAGATTGATGCCATTGAAATTATCGGAATCAACCCGGCAACCTACCTTATCTTCCCGAAAGTTGTGGCCTGTGTACTGATCAATCCCATTCTGATCATCATGAGCATGATAATGGCCGTACTCGGGGGCTGGCTGGCAGGTATTTTCACCGGACTGGTATCCTCAAGTGTCTATATCTATGGCATCAAGTCATTCTTCGAGTCGTATGATATTTTCTATGCCCTCGTGAAAACTGTTGTCAATGCTTTCCTGATCGTGTCCATTGCAGGTTATCATGGTTACTACACCCGTGGCGGAGCCCTGGAGGTGGGTGCCTCAAGCACCAAGGGTGTGGTTCACAGCAGCATTGCCATCATTGTCTTTAACCTGATACTCACACAACTCCTGCTGGCATGATCGAAGCACTCAACATATCGAAATCCTTTGGTGATCATAAGGTGTTGAATGATGTCTCCTTCAGGTTTGAAACAGGCAAATGCAACCTGATCATCGGACAGAGCGGATCAGGAAAAACGGTGCTGATGAAATGTCTGGTCGGACTTTTTGAAATCGACAGCGGCAATGTGATGTACGATGACCGGATGTTCTCCAGAATGTCGTTCGACGAAATGAAAGTCATACGACAGGAGATCGGTATGCTTTTTCAGGGAGGAGCCTTGTTCGACTCCATGACCGTTGAAGAAAACATCATTTTCCCTTTGTCGATGTTTACCAACCAGACTACAGAAGAGAAACGCGACAGGGCTAATTTCTGCCTTTCAAGGGTCAATCTTGTGAATGTGAATAAACTGTTTCCTTCAGAAATTAGTGGTGGAATGAAAAAAAGGGTTGCCATTGCACGTGCAATTGCCATGAACCCAAAATACCTGTTCTGCGACGAGCCCAATTCGGGCCTCGACCCCCTGACTGCCATTGTCATTGATAACCTCATCAACGAAATTACCCAGGAATACAACATCACCACCGTTATCAATACCCACGATATGAATTCGGTGATCGAAATAGGCGACAACATTGCCTACATCCACAAGGGCCGGCTGTGGTGGAGCGGTGATAAGGATTCAATACTCCGGAGCGATAACCCTGAACTGAATGAATTTGTTTTTGCCACCGAACTCACCCGCAAACTGAAGTAAGCAGCACCCCAATGAACCACCTGGATTTTATCGTACTCATCCTTCTTGTGCTCGCCGCAGTGAAAGGTTTTACCAGAGGCTTTATTCTTACGCTTACTTCCCTGGCCGGAGTTGTTTTCGGTGTGCTGTTCTCCCTGAAATATGCCGGTGACGTGAATGCTTACCTGGTTCAGGCAAGTGGAAGTAATTCAGAACTTCTTTTCCTTGTCGGTTATGGCATTTGCTTTACTGCCATTGTGCTGTTCATGTATATCGTTGGAAAATCGCTCGAAAAAGTTGTTGAAATTGCTGCACTTGGCATGGTAAACCGGCTTGCCGGAATTGCACTGGGTATGCTGCAAACCCTCTTTATTCTCTCCGCCGTCCTGTTTCTTCTCAATATTGCTGATCCCGGAAAAACAATCATCAAAAAAGAAACCCGGGAAAGCTCACTGTTTTATGAACCGCTGGAATGGCTGTTACCGGCCGCCCTCCCCTTCCTTAAATCACAGCTTGATAACCTTGAAGATCCCTTCGAGAACCATTCAGAATCAGGCAAAAAAACCTGAATCATAGAATATTACCATCTTTTCTGCTTCCGCTTCAGTCAAAACCAAGGCTGACGAACTCAATTTGTCAGATAATCGCATTCGATGACATTTATCAGGAAATTTGGTATATTTAATGACTGCGGGCACGTAATTTTGCCGCATCAACTGAATGGCATTCATTAACCCATCCGTTATCATGGAAATCGCAAAACGTCCACGGCTCCTTTATTATCTGGCCATCTCTCTCCTGGCAATGGTGGCAGCCGCCTTTGTTTTATCACTGATAATCAGGCACAAACAGAAAAATGAAATCAATGCTGCCCTCGAAATCCTCGAAAGGAACAATCTTCCGATCGAGAAAGCAGAACAAACCCTTACATCCCTGTTCAATGCAGAAACCGAGTTCCGTGAATACACCATCAATTACGATAAACAACACCTCAGCAATTACCGCAACCACATCCGTGAGCTCACCCTCAACATTGACACCCTTCAGAAAATTGCCTCCACATTCACCAACACAACCGGAGGAAAAGCCATCGATGCACTTAAGCAGCGGGAAAAACAGGCAGGCAATTACCTGCGCCTGAAGCGACTCGCCGACTCATTGCTGGTAGTCTCCTTCTCCTTCGATTCAGTTTCCTTTCAACAGATGAACAACAACTTCTACATCAGGAAATTCAAACCATCGCAGGGCTTGCTCTCCATCGATACACTGGACTATTCCACCTCTTCAGGAAAGAGAAAGAAAGGACTGCTTGGCAAAATCAAAACACTGCTTGTGGGTGAAGAAGAACAGGTAACCAGCAATACCAAAGTGGTGGTAAAATCCGGGTCTGTCCCAACA
>CALMDN010000560.1 GCA_937864935.1 uncultured Bacteroidales bacterium | reverse complement strand
TCCGCAACCTGGCCTGCTCAACCGCATCATACGCTATGATACGGTTACCGTCGCCATGCAGTACCTTTCACTCGCCCTGGCAGGCATGCCGTATATGGGCGTAGGACGCAACCTGGCATACCGCAAATCCCTGTTTTATAAGGCGGGCGGGTTCGTTAAGCATTATAAAGTCATCTCGGGAGACGATGACCTTTTTATCAATGCTGTTGCCCGCAAAAGCAATACCCGGATTCAGCCCTTAAATGAGGCGACAACCTGTTCACGGGCCAAGCAGACCTTCGGAGCCTGGATCAGGCAAAAGAAACGCCACCTCACTTCAGGGAAATTTTACCGTCCCGCGCATAAATTCGTTCTTGGCTTGTTCAGTTTAAGTCAGCTTGCTTTCTTCGCCCTGATTATATTTCTGGCCATCGTGGGTGTTGACTGGATGTTGCTCACCGGTGTATTTGCGCTCAGGCTCTTCACACAGTTGTTTATTCTTAAAAAATGCATGATCCGGTTAAAAGAAAAACGGTTTTTATTACTTTCACCGCTGTTTGAGATTATACTCATATTCATCAACCTTGCACTCGGATTCACCGGACTCTTTTCCAGAAAGACCCAATGGTAAACGAAATCCCAAACAGTAAAGATTCTTTCACGCGTGATCTCAGGCTTGTAGAAGAGGCCATCAGCGGAAATCAGAGGGCATTTGCCGGCCTGATGGATCTCTATGAGGATTCCCTTTACCACATGTTGCTCAAGAAAGTGAACGATCCGGTGGTGGCCGAAGATCTTACCATTGAAGCATTCAACAAAGCTTTCCAGAACCTTGCCCGGTTTTCACCCGATTTCGCATTCAGTACCTGGTTGTTCAAAATTGCCAACAACAACTGCATCGATTACCTGCGCCGGCAGAAGAAAGACCCGTGTGTGAGGGACAGCAACCAGTTGCTTGCTGTACAATCTGATATCGTCGATTTGTCTTTTGGCCCGGAAGAAACCTTCATCCGCGACCAACGGCAAAGACTGCTGAGGGATGTTGTTGAAAAGCTCAATCCACGTTACCGTCAGCTCATCAGACTGCGGTATTTTGAAGAGCTTTCCTACGAAGAAATCTCAATGCAGCTTAACCTGCCTGTGGGTACCGTCAAGGCTGGAATTTTCAGGGCCAAAGACCTTCTGTACCTTATCCTGAAAAACTCGAAGGATATCTGAAAGGTGTAGTATCTTCAGACCGGTTTCCTTTACTGTGATCCTTTCAAAGCCATTTGACCAGCCCTTATTCCGGTATTCCTGTTTCCCGCATTTTCACCGGCTCCCGCAGGGTTACATTCCTGTTTATCGGCGATTAACTGAAACAATTGAAATTCAAATCATTTTCAGGAGTTATTTATAGTCGTTTCAGTTACTTAAACCATTGAATATGCAAACAGAACAGCTGATTTATACAGAGAATGGCGGATGGATGTTCGTGAAGCAGGCGGAGAAGAAACTGAATGCTTCGCTGGTTTTTATATTTGGGCACAAGGATCTGCTTCAGGACAAGGAGCATTACAATCATCTGAAGCAATTATACCCTGACGCTGAGATCGTTGGTTGTTCAACTGCCGGTGAAATCAGCAATGCAGGCATTCAGGGCAACAGTCTCGTATGCAGCGCTGTAAGTTTTGAGCATACCCGATTTAAGGTAGTGAATGCCCGCATCAATCAGGCCGATGAAAGCTTCAACCTGGGACGGCAGATTGCGGATCATCTGTTCAGTGATGACCTGACGCATGTGATGATACTGTCGGAAGGGATCAACATAAACGGCAGCGATCTTACCCGTGGTCTGAATGACCGGTTTGGGTTGAAGGTGTCCGTAACAGGCGGACTAGCCGGTGACCAGTCGGACTTCTCAGAAACATTCCTGATTCACAACGGGCAGGTTGATAAGAATCTAGTGATTGGAATAGGGTTTTATGGAAGTCAGATCCGGGTCGGTTACGGATCGATGGGGGGCTGGGATTCGTTTGGTGTTGACCGCCTGGTTACAAAAGCCAAAGCCAATGTTCTGTACGAACTGGATGGACAGCCTGCATTGGAGCTCTATAAAAAATATCTGGGACATCATGCCGGCGGATTACCGGCTTCAGCGATGCTGTTCCCGCTGAGCCTGAGATTCAGCAATTCCGACAAGGTTCTGGTACGGACAATTCTATCCGTTGACGAAGAAGATGGCAGCATGACATTTGCCGGAGATATCCCGGAAGGTGAGTATGTGAGGCTGATGAAAGCCAGTTTCGAAAAACTGGTTCAGGGTGCCGGGGATGCTGCACAATACGCAGTCAGCAGCCTTGGAGTTGAAAACCCTGATCTGGCTATCCTTATCAGCTGTGTTGGCAGAAGACTGGTACTGAAACAAAGAACCGATGAGGAAGTAGATGCAGTTAAGGAAGAACTTGGGCCAGGCACCACCGTAACAGGTTTTTACTCTTACGGCGAAATCTGCCCCCACTATGCCGATGGAAAACAATGCGAGCTACATAACCAAACCATGACCATTACCCTGTTTAAGGAACTTTGAAAGGATTCTTTATGGAAGAAGCATACAACAAGCTATTCCTCCGACAGCTGAAGAGGCATTTTGGTTCCCCCGAAAACATTCCGGATCACCTTGCAGCATTTATCCGTGACATCAACGGAGCTTATCTGAGCTTTGAAGATGACATCATGCTGCTTCAGCATTCACTCGATCTAAGTTCGCAGGAGTTAAGGGAAGCATTTCAGAAGAAAAAGCAGGATGCCGATAGTCGCAAAGAGATCATCGATAAAATAAAAGCCGCAATTTTTGCCCTCAATCCTTCTTCTTCGGGCAGGCAGGAATGTCAGACGGATGAAGATACTGACTTCCTGTTCGAGTCTTTACTGAACCTGATCAGACAGCGCCAGCAGATGGAAATCTCGCTGAAAGAGAATGAATACTATCTCCGCGAGATTCTTGATTCTCAGGATGTGGGTGTTACAATTATTGATCTGGAAACCCATGAGATTTCATTTATCAATAAAAAAGGGGCGGCACTCTACGGGGCGGAGAAGGAGGCCATCATCGGGCAGGTTTGCTACGATTTTATCTGCCCCACCCGTTGTGGAGATTGTACCTTTTCGGGTGAGCTCGACAACCATGTTTCGCTCGAAAAAACCCTGCTGACAGCCAAAGGAGAACTGATCCCAGTAATAAAGTCTGTGGTTCATGCCAGTTTCAATAACCGCAAATGCCTCGTTGAATCCTTTGTTGACATCACTGAACTGAAAAAGGCGGAAGCAGCCATCATCAGGGCCAAGGAAGAGGCCATCGCTGCCAGTCACGCCAAATCAGAGTTTCTTGCCAACATGAGTCATGAGATCCGGACCCCACTCAATGGAGTCATCGGATTCTCTGATCTGCTCATGAAATCTGAACTGAGCAGCACCCAGCTTCAATACATGCAAACGGTCTATTATTCGGCCAATTCATTGCTTGACCTGCTGAACGACATCCTCGATTTTTCAAAGATCGAAGCGGGAAAACTCGAAATGCTGGTTGAAAAGACCGACATTGTTGACCTTTCAGAGCAAATCATCGACATGATGCGCTTCAAGGCACATGAAAAAGGGCTTGAGCTCCTGCTGAATATGCCCGTGGATATTCCAAGGTTTATTTACACCGACCCGGTTCGTTTGCGCCAGATACTGGTCAACCTGCTGGGGAATGCTTTGAAATTCACCGATGAGGGTGAGGTTGAGCTACAGATTGAAATAAACAGGGGCAGGACTGATACCAGCACATTAAGTTTCACCTTCGGGATCAGGGATACCGGTATTGGTATTCCCAGAGACAAGCAGCACAAGATTTTCGAATCGTTTTCTCAGGCTGACAGCACAACCACACGCAAGTATGGCGGTACCGGTCTTGGTCTGGCGATTTCAGCAAGGCTCGTCGAAATGATGGGCTCATCACTTTTAATTGAAAGTGAAGTTGGATCAGGATCCCGGTTTTTCTTTACTGTCAATCTTAAGGCCGAAGAGGGCGAGCCCCCCGACAGACAGAACTTCAGCCACATCAGCAGGGTGTTGATAGTGGATGACAACGAGGCAAACCGCCTTATACTGCAGCGCATGCTCGATGGAGTGGGTATTAAGTCGGATATGGCAGAAAACGGCATTGAAGCACTCACTTTAATGGGTGAGAACCGTGGCTATGATGTTGTCATCATGGACTACAACATGCCCGGGATGAATGGTATTGAAACCATCCGTTCAATCCGCAACAAAATCGGACTCCCCAAACCTGAACAGCCGGTGATTTTTCTGCACAGTTCATCCGATGATCAGGAGATACGCAAAGAAAGCCAGAAGCTTGGCGTGAGTCATGCAGTGATCAAGCCGGTTAAAATGAGTCAGTTGCTGGCAGCACTCACGGCGGTTGAATCAAAATCAACCCCTGCAGGCAGAGAGCCTTCTGCAATAAATGAACGACAGACAGTTGTCGATGAAATCATACATACCTACAGGATTATGATTGCCGAAGACAACCGGACCAACATGATCCTGGCAAGGGCTATCATCAACCGTCTGTTGCCCGGTTCAGAAGTTATACAGGCAGTAAACGGGGCTGAGGCCGTGGAAAATTACCGGCTCTACCGGCCTGATTTTATTTTTATGGATATTCAGATGCCTGAGATGAACGGATACGATGCGGTGAAGCAGATCAGAGAAATTGAATCTTCCGGCAACCGGCACTGCCCGGTGGTTGCGCTCACAGCCGGCACCGTAAAAGGGGAAGAAGCCAGGTGTATCGAGGCCGGAATGGATGATTATATTTCCAAACCCGTTGTAGAAAGCACCATCGAAAGGGTCATCCGTACCTGGCTTACCCACCGGTCAGATATCCCGCAGCAATCATACGAAACATTGCCGGAAGGCGGATTGCAGCATTTCGACTGCGATATTCTGCTCCAAAGGTTGAACGGCGACAGGGAACTTGTTAAAGAACTTTTGTTGGATGCGGTGAACAGGTACCCCGGAATGGCTGAAAACCTGAGAAATGCATTTCAGAAGGAGAACTGTATGGAAGTCAGGCTGATTGCCCATTCAATGAAAGGTGCTGCCCGCAGTATCTGTTGTTACGAGCTGGCTGACATAGCGACACGCATCGAGCTCCTTACAGGTGAGGATAAAAACAGGATGCTTGGATTGCTTGATATGCTTGACGAAGAACTGAAAATACTGCTTGATGATTTTCGTATGAAAATCCACAATGAAATGTCTGTGGAGAAGTACAAAGGCTGATCCTCAGATAATCCATTCCCTTACAAGGCCCGGCTCGCCCCCGTACCAGCTTTCAGTAGTGGGTTGGCTGAGCCCGGCCATTGTTGCTTCAAAGCCCATAGTAATGATGTCTTTCGCTTTGTAGAACTCCAGCATATCAGCCATGTTGACAGGCAGGTTAATCAGCAGGTCGGGCTTCTGCTCCTTCAGTGAAGCTTCGGTAAGTTTATGCTGCATCATTTCAAATGATCCGCTCACGATGTCGAAAAAGCCATGGCTGGGAGGTGCCGTTGACTTTCTGCCCGACATTGCCCCATTCCATTTCTGATTGACAAACTCCCTGATTCTATGGTATGAAGTGTGGGCCGGAGTTTCCTTTTTCGCCTGAAGCGTTTGCCGGGGTGCATTCACATTGATGGCAATCAGCCGGTCACCGCTGCTTCTGTTTACACGGTTAATGGGCAGTGGGTTAACGAGTGCTCCATCAACAAAACAGTCGGTTCCGTATTGCAAGGGAAGCAGCACGGTCGGGATGGCTGCCGAAGCCCTTACTGCAGAGAACAGACTGCCGTGCCGGAAGATGATTTCGCGGTGATTGAACAGGTCAGTTGCCACAGCAGCATAGGGGATGGGCAGGTCTTCTATGTTGCCTTCACCGATAAAGTGTTTGATCTCGCCGAATACTTTCTCGCCTTTGATAATCCCCTGTTTGCTTACAGCCAGGTCCATCAGCCGGATGACATCAATCCGGGTGAGGTTCGTAATGAAATCGGAGAACTCAGGAAGTTTTCCGTTGGCATAAATAGCCCCCACCAGGGCTCCCATGGAGGTGCCTGACACGGCCGTGATGGTATAGCCTTGCCCGGTCAATGCCCTGATCGCCCCGATGTGTGCCAGACCCCGGGCACCACCGCTCGACAATACCAATGCTACGTTTTTCGTGTTCATGGTTTAGCCAGCTTAAAGATACGGGATTCCGGCCGGATTCAGCAATACCGATTTATCAATTTCAGCAACACCGCTGATAAAATCATCGGCTGTTGAACAGGCAGATAGCTTGTATCCTTCATGAAAACTGTAGTTCTTAAGAAAATATCCCTCAGCTTCCGGGTCTCCCGACAGAATATACCTTCCCTGACCGGATGACTGCACAGAAAACGACCCGAGACTTTTGGTGAGCCCCTTGCCCGTGGCTTTCAGAAAACTCTCTTTCAGGGTCCACAAGGTGAAGAAGATATCGGCTTTTTCAGTTTCATTATCAGCATGTTGCAGCATTTCATTTTCTGATCTGGAGAAAAACCGGTCAGCCACACCTTCCGGTACTTTCTTGATTTTTTCAACGTCAACCCCCACAACAGTGTCTGAAACTGCCACCACTACCCAGGCTCCGGAATGGGAAATATTGAAATACTTCCCCATGTAGCCTTCCTGAAAGGGTTTGCCTTTGCTTCCGGTTTCAAATGCCTGATCCGGTACTTTCGAGCCGGTTGCTTCCGATAACAGAAACCTTGACAGCAACTCGCCCCAAAAACTCCGCTGGGCATCGTCGCTTCTGACGAACTGACTGATCTTATGGCGGGTAGCTTCAGGCAGCAATTGCAGGGCCTGAAGCCTGATGCGCTCAAACCGGCCTTCCTCCATCAAAGAAACCGCATAAATGGTTGTCATGGGTAATAAATTAAATCCTCAGCGTTACTTCGATGCGGAGGCAAAGGCTTCCGCCTCCTGCATCACCCTCAGCAGGTTACCACTCCAGATCATCCTGATCTGACGGGCCGAGTAGCCTCTTCGTACCAGTTCAAGGGTAATGTTGTTCATTTCCGAGGCATCTCCACACCCGCTTACGGCACCTCCGCCGTCAAAATCAGTACCAATGCCAACGTGCCGGATACCGGCAACCTTCACAATGTGGTCGATGTGATCTACAACATCAGCTACGGTGGCAAGCTTTTGAGGATAGGTATCTTCCAGAGCGTACCATTCTTTGCGCGCCTGATTCATCTCCTCATCACTCAGGCCCCTGAATCCCCTGTATTTCAGGCGGAGGGCTGCCTGCGCCGAATCACGCTGCGGGAAAGGCTCGGGAGTTTTTACATAACTGCTCAGGATGCACATCTGTATCACACCATCGTCAGCAGCCAGCGCCCTGAGCATATCATCGTCGAGGTTTCTGGGGTTGTTGCAGATGGCCCTGGCACAGGAATGAGAAGCTATCACCGGGGTTTTGCTTGCCTTAATGGCATCATAGAACGATTTGTCAGAAACATGTGAAACATCTATCAGCATCCCGAGCCTGTTCATCTCTTCAATAACCCTGTAGCCTAAAGGGGTTACACCATTGTGCTCTGTGCTGTCGGTGGAGGAATCACAGAGGTCGTTGTTGCGGGTATGACACAGGGTAATGTATCTGGCACCAAGCTTATAAAACTTCTCCACATTGCTCAGGTCATTACCAATCGGATAGCCGTTCTCAACACCAATGAAAACAGCCAGTTTCCCTCTTCTATTAATGTCGGCTGCATCCCTGGCAGTAATGGCTTTTTCCAGCTGGCCGGAATGCCGTTCAACGGTTTTATCTATGGCTTCAAACAATTTAAGGGCTTCATTCATGGCATGGAGGTTGCCCTCTTCTGAGCGTTCCCCCTGACTGGTAAACACAGCAAAAAAAGCACCGTCAAGACCACCGGCCTTCATGCCCGGAATATCAACCCGGTTGCGGGGTCGTTTCCCACGGTGATCCTCAGCAAAACTGTATGAGGTGTCAGCCAGCCACATCGGGGTATCGTTGTGCGAGTCAAGCGTCAGTATTTTGCGGTGAATGCGTTCGGCTTTCTGCCTGAGCCTGGCTTCAGGGTCTTTGCCGGCAAAGCCTGTTTGAGTGGTAATCATCAGGAATGCGGTGAGTGCAGCAACCTGGTATGCAACGTTTTTCATGTGAGTTAATCGTTAAGTGTGGTTGCTTTTCTGGCAAACAAACGTACAACATGTGCTTCACCCCTGTGCAGCAATCCTTCGTCCAGGTGGGCAATGGTTTCGCCGGATTCAATAAATTCAAGCCCCTGAAAATCTCCGGCTATCTCTTCGTTTTTGTATAGGAGTTGTTCTGTTTTCGGGCCACCGCTGGTGTTTTTCAGCTGATCTTTGGTAAACGCCTCGAGGATCAGGTATCCTCCGGGTTTAAGATATCCCGTAAGGTTTTTGTGAACCCGGCTTCGGATCTCTTCCGGCATGTGAACATAAATCAGGGCGATCACATCAAACGACCCGGGTTCAGCTTCAAACAGGGTCAGGTCGCAGAGGCTGTAATCAATCTTTACGTTTTTTTCAGACGCCAGCTTCAGCGCTTTCGCCTTACCTTCGGCACTCTGATCAAAAGCGACTGACTCCCAGCCTAGCGCGGCGGCATAAACGGCATTCCTTCCTTCTCCTTCGGCAGGGAAAAGGATTCTGCCCACAGGCAGTTCCTTCAGCTTTTCAGCCAACCAGGCATTGGGCTGCGTTCCGTAAATGTATTCGCTTTGGGCATAACGCTCATCCCATATTTCTTTCATCGCTCATGGTTTTGCTGGTTTCAAGTACAACGTGCCAGGCCTTTTCCAGATGATGTTTCTCCAGGTAGGTCTGGGCAGTAACCATACGCAGGCAAAAGCTGCCATTGAGCATGGTGTGTGAAAGGTAGAGGTTGCCGCTTTCATTCACACGGGTGAGCAATTGCTGATTAATCTGGTTAAGTGTTTCTTTATCAGTGATATGGCCGGGTTTATACCGGAAACAGACAAGGCTGAAGTTCACCGGTGCGAGCAATTCAAAATCGGCCGACCTCTGGATCTGATCGCTCAGCCAGCAGGCAAGGTCAAGGTGTTTCCTTACAGTGGTGCGGATGCCTTCGGTTCCGTAGTTCCGGATGACGAACCACAACTTGAGCGCCCTGAACCTGCGTCCCAGGGCCACACCCCAGTCGCGGTAATCATTCACCTTCCCGCGGGTGCGGGTTTTGAGGTATTCGGGCAGGATCTCAAACGTACGGATCAGCATTTCGGGGTCGCGCACAAAGTAGGCCGATGCATCAAAATTGGTAAACATCCACTTGTGGGGGTTGAATACATAGCTGTCGGCAAGCTCCAGTCCGTCGGCAAAATGTCTCATTTCGGGCAATACCAGGGCAGTGCCGGCAAAGGCTGCATCAATGTGCAGCCAGATATTGTATTTGCTGCAGATTTCTCCGGTTTTCCTCACCGGATCCACCGCAGCTGATCCGGTTGTGCCTATGGTTGCCACCACACAGCAGGGAGTGTAACCAGCTGCCTTATCTCTGAGGATCGCTTCTTCCAGGGCTGCAGTATCGAGGGCAAATACCTCATCCACCGGAATCTTAACCAGGTTTTTCCTTCCAAATCCGGCGATCCGTGCGGCTTTTTCGATGGAGGAGTGGGTCTCGGAAGAGGCATAAATCCTGAGCTTGCTGTTTGCCGCGAATCCCTCCTCGTTGATGCTGAAACCGCTGGCTTTTTCTCTGGCCGTAAGCAGGGCTGCCAGGGTAGAGGCTGAAGCAGTATCCTGCAACACCCCGGTCCAGTGCTCAGGCAGACCGAACATCTGTTTCATCCACTGCATCACCCGTTCTTCCAGTTCTGTCGCAGCAGGGGAGGTCTCCCAGATCATGGCCTGCTGACCCAGGGCCGCAGTGAGCCACTCCGCCAGCACACTGGCATAACTGCTGTTGGCCGGGAAATAGGCGTGAAAATTCGGATGCTGCCAGTGGGTGATTCCGGGCATGATTACCCGCTCAAAATCAGCCATGATGCCGGAAATCGGTTCCGGCGATTCCGGGGGAAGTTCCGGCAATAGCGAGAGCACTTCACCTGGTTTTACCCGGGATTTTACCGGATACCGGGTGATCTCCTCAAAATAATCGGCTATCCGGTCAGCCATCCGGTGGGCCTCAAACCTGAATTCACTGGGGTCTTTTATCATTGTATTTTTTCCGGATACTCCGGTGGTTTTACTTAACGGCTGTAAGAACCGCTTCCGTGGTCTTTCCGTTGTTCACCGACCGGTAGTGAAATTCGTTTTCCGTAAGGTTGATTATCTCAAGTGTAAACAAAGAAGTTCCCATTTTTACTTCAACAGCGGTAGAATCTGCATTCAATGTCCACTTTCCGTGCTGGCGGATCTCCGGATCACTGTCGTTGCAGCGGCTTTTGCCTTCCCGCGCTTCGTAAACGAGGTTTCTGAAATAATGGTCGGTATTGTCAAGTTCACAGGCTTTCAGCCCCTTGAGCTGATCTTCGCCGTCAACCACAAAGGACCTGATGGCCCACGATTTGCTTATGTTGCCGGCAAGCAGTTGCGATATACTTTTTGTATTCCCGATGTCTTTTGCCGGCGACTCGGTCTGCCTGTTTTTTACCCTGCAGGATGACAGTAGTGCTATAACCGTCAGCACTGCCAGTGTTGTGATGCTTCTGCTGAGTTTCATGGATGTTGTTTTCTGCAAATTTAAAGTACTTTTTACACAAATGCCCCGGCCAGTTTGACTGCGGTAGCTCTGACTTCTCCCAGAAGGGCCTCCAGGTCATTTTCACCGGTAAAAGGATTCATCAGGGTAATCCTCAGAAATATCCTGCCGGCAATGTTGGTCTGTACAATATAAAAATCAGCTTTTTTCACGATCTCCTGCCTTACCATTGCTGTCAGCCGGTTCAGGTCCCCTTTGAATCCTTCGGGGCAGCAGCGGAAGCAGACGATGTTGCAGTCAGGATCCACCGCGAGTTCCACATCACTGAATGGCTCAGTAAGTTTCGCCATTTCCTGGCCCATATCAAAGGTCGCAGTCACATAATCGCTGAACAGTTCTTCTCCATATAGCTTCAGCATGGCATACACCTTCACGCCCATCATTTTCTTCGTGCATTCCAGGGTTCTTCCGGCACTGTCGTACCAGGGTTTCTGCTGTCCGCTGCCCAGCAGGTATTCGGCTTTCTGGGCGAAGGTCTCACCGGAATGCTGACCGTTTTTAAAGAGGACTGCAGTGGTAAGGGCCGGTGCCAGCATCATCTTGTGAAAATCAACTACCACAGAATCAGCCCTTTCAATGCCTTTGGTCAGGTGCCGGTACTTTGCTGTGAGGGCGGCGGCACCCCCGTGAGCACCGTCGACATGAAACCATACACCATGGGCTTCTGCGAAATCAGCGATTTTGTCGAGGGGGTCAAAAGTTCCTGTTGAGGTTGTGCAGGCGTTCCCCACCACCCCGATTACTTTCAGTCCTTTGCCCGACGCTTCTGCAAAAGCCGCTTCAAGGGCTGAAGCATCGAGCTGCATCCTTGCATTCACAGGCACCTTCACAATTCCCTTTTCGCCCCAGCCCATAATGCGGACTGCCCTGGAAACGCTGTAATGGGCCTCTTCCGAAACCATGATGGCCAGCGGAACCGAAGCCGTATTGCCCTCGTCCCAAACATTGTAACCGCACATGGCCTGCCGGGCAGCCAGCAATCCCGTGAGGTTGCCCGCCGATCCGCCGGAGGTAAGGATGCCATCGGCCTGATGGTCAAAGCCCATTTTAACCGCCAGCCATTGAATCACCGTTCTCTCTATGGCCGTGGAGGCAGGCCCCATTTCATAGATGGCCATGCCGTTGTTTAACAGGGCTTCCAGCAATTCGGTAAGTGCCGACAACGGTGCCGGCGGGACCACCTGATGACCCATGTAGCGTGGGTGATGCAGGTGGTTTGACTGACGGATCAGGGTGGCATAGAATTCCCGGAGATCAAACCCGGGCGCGTTCAGCTGCTGCTTCCAGTATTCAGCCAGGGCATCGGGATCGGAGGGAGGCAGCACCGGCATGGGCTTGCCGCCAAGGCAATCCTCAAGGTAGGTTGAGAGCTGATCAACCAGTTTGTGGCCTTCACGACGGAAGTCTTCCGGGTTGAAAGCTTTGTGAATTGCAGAATTCATGGCAATGGGTTAATGTTTGCGGCAAATGTAGATAATTCCCGGCTGAAGGTATTGAATCCTTGTGAGGAGATTTGTCAAAGCAGATCGCATCCTGCTGATCAGGTAAAAATTGCTGTCGTTTTGGCGACAATTAAAAATCCTTTCTAACTTTGCCCCATGCTAAGTTAATCAATTGTAAATCAATATAAAATGCAATCATCTGATTTTCAAAAGGCCATCAGGGCTGGTATTCCTCCGGTGCTTCCTCCCGCTGCCACGCCCGATCCTTCGGTAAGCCACGCCCCTGTGCGCAAGGATATACTCACTGCTGAAGAGAAGAAACTCGCCCTCCGCAATGCCCTCCGCTATTTCGATCCGGCGCATCACGCGGTGCTGGCGCCTGAGTTTGCCGATGAACTGAAGAAATACGGTCGTATCTACATGTACCGCTTCCGCCCGGCTTACCCGATGTTTGCCCGTCCGATAGATGAGTACCCGGCCCGCTCCAGGCAAGCTGCCGGTATCATGCTGATGATTCAGAACAACCTGGACCCCGCTGTTGCCCAGCACCCGCACGAGCTCATCACCTATGGAGGCAACGGCGCGGTCTTCCAGAACTGGGCCCAGTACCTGCTTACCATGCAGTACCTCTCCGAAATGACCGACGAGCAGACACTGGTGATGTACAGTGGTCATCCGATGGGGCTTTATCCTTCGCACAGGGATGCCCCGCGGGTAGTGGTGACCAATGGCATGGTGATCCCGAATTACTCGAAACCCGATCACTGGGAAAAATTCAATGCACTCGGCGTATCACAATACGGACAGATGACCGCCGGATCCTATATGTACATCGGGCCGCAGGGCATTGTGCATGGTACCACCATCACGGTGCTCAATGCAGGACGAAAAATTGACAAAAACAACCAGGGGATCGCCGGAAGATTGTTTGTTACCTCAGGCCTTGGCGGAATGAGCGGTGCTCAGCCCAAAGCCGGAAACATTGCCGGTGTGGTTACCATCTGCGCCGAAATCAATCCCCATGCAGCCCGCAAAAGACACAGCCAGGGCTGGGTGGATGAACTCTCCGACAATGCAGATACGGCCATCGACCTCGCGCTGCAGTATCAATCCGCAAGGAAAGCCCGTTCCATCGCTTTTCTGGGCAACATCGTTGACCTCTGGGAGCGGCTGGCCGAAAGGAAAATTGCCGTTGACCTGGGATCTGATCAGACCTCCCTACACAACCCCTGGGCCGGCGGCTATTATCCTGCAGGATTGAGTTATGAGGAGTCAAATGAAATGATGGCACACCAGCCCGAAGAATTCAGGAAGAGGGTACAGGAAACACTCCGGCGCCATGTGGCTGCCGTGAATACGCTGTGTGCCCGCGGGATGTACTTTTTTGATTACGGAAATGCCTTCCTGCTCGAGTCGGGCAGGGCAGGGGCCGATATATTTAAATCCGACGGTACATTCCGCTATCCGTCCTACGTCCAGGATATTATGGGGCCCATGTGTTTCGATTACGGATTCGGGCCCTTCCGCTGGGTATGTACCTCGGGCAAACCCGAAGACCTTGATGTCACCGACCACATCGCCATGCAGGTACTGGAAGAAATCGCTGCCAGCGCACCAGCA
>CALMDN010000559.1 GCA_937864935.1 uncultured Bacteroidales bacterium | reverse complement strand
GCCATTCCGGTATGTACCTATGAATACAACCAGCCATTGTCGTTTCAGGGCACCTGAAATTATCCCGATGAGATCAACCCCTCTCAATCATGTCCGAGAAGCTGCATGGACGGGGAGAAGAATTCTGTATGGTATGTGATTTCCGTAAAGACCGGAGGTTTGCTCAGCTTTGTGATTACTCCGGTTTCCTCTGCCGACGATTACGACTGGGCGGTGTACAACCTGAACACGATGGAATGCAGCGACATTTACAACAACGCCATTTTTATGCAGTCGAGCTGCAACGCAGCAGGTGGACCTTCATTTCAGGGCCCGACAGGAATCAGCAGTGCCAATGGTGGAAACCAGAACTGCAACGGTGGGGGAAATACAGATAAGTGGAATGCCGACCTCCCTGTAAATTCCGGTGACACCTATGTGCTCTGTGTGAGCAACTGGACCATGACACAGAGTGGATACCTGCTTGATTTCAGTGCATCCACTGCAGATATTTTTGATGACATACAGGCAGTGATTACCTCTGTGAACACCGATATTGGATGTGCAGGCGCGACATCTTTAAGTTTTGCTTTTACCGAAAATGTAAAATGCCTTTCGGTTCAGCCTTCCGATTTTCTGCTCACCGGGCCTGATGGTTCGCAGCACATTGTTACCAGTGTGAGCGGGGCAGGTTGTCAGGCGGGTGGAGAACAGGAGAAATTTTTCACCATTGAATTCTATCCCCCCGTTTACCTCGATGGTACCTATACCCTGAGCATGGTAGGCTCGGTTACCGACCTTTGCACCAACGTTTCAGGTCCACATTCACTTGACTTTACAGCTGATATGGATCCGCTGCCCGCAATTCTCAACGGGCCTGAAGATGCGTTGGTTCCGATCGGAGGTGCTGCTACATTTACTGTGGAGACCCTGGGTGACACCTCTTTTAAATGGCAATACCGTGAACCCGGCGGCACTTTCTGGAGCGATCTCTCAGAAACCACCCCATATTCAGGAACCAATACCGCTACACTGACGATCGATCCCTGCACCTTCGACATGGGCCAGTTCCAGTACAGATGTGTGGTGAGCGGAGACTGTCCGCCGCCGACACAATCTCCGGCTGCCACCCTTTTTGTGGGGGAGGCCCTTGCTGCTTCCGCCACCTGCAGCCCCGAGGAAATCTGTATAGGTGCGCAGACGCAGCTTTTTGCCATCGCCTCGGGAGGCAATGTACAGCAACCCTATACCTATCTCTGGACATCCCCCGACGGATTTACTTCCACCCAGCAGAATCCGGTGGTGGAGCCGGCTATCACAACAACCTATACTGTGCTGGTGGATGATGGTTATAACCCCACCACAGCCCAGGTAACTGTGACGGTCAATCCGCTTCCGGTAGCCAATGCAGGCAGTGATCTGGAAATCAACCATGGTACATTTACTACGCTCTCGGGAAGTGCCTCCATAGGTGAACCTCCCTTCAGTTATCAGTGGGAACCGGCAGACTCTTTGTGGAATCCCGGCCTTCAGAATCCTGCAACCCGCAAGCTCAGTGGTTCTACGCTGTTCAGTCTGGTAGTAACCGATGGCAACAATTGTGTAAGCCTGCCTGATCAGATGCTGGTATCGGTTGTGGGAGGGCCGCTGGCAGTTTCACCTCAGGCTATGCCGGCTGAAATCTGCTTTGGAGAGTCCGCAAACCTTTATGCCCTGCCCAGCGGGGGCGAGTTTACCGATTATCTGTATACCTGGGAAACCGGTGGGGTGGAGTTCTCCACAGAACAGAATCCCGTGGTATCTCCTGCTGAAACAACCACCTATACCGTTACCCTTACCGACGGGTTCAATCAGGTTTCAAAAAGTGTGGAAGTTACTGTACATCCACTCCCGGTGGTTGAACTGATTAAGCCGGAGTTCCATATTGTCAGCGGAGCGGTTCAGGAATGCGTTTTTGATACCATCAGTCTCGACGCCGTCAATCCGGGCGCATCTTATCTATGGAGTAATGGCGCAGATACACCGGCCATAGAAGTGGCTACCTCGGGCCTGAGTTTCGATTTCCAGGAACACTGGGTGAGAGTAACCAACAATATAACGGGCTGTGTTAGCAGTGATACAGTGAAGGTGATGTTTACCTTTGTTGAATGTTCTTACGGAATTGAATCACTGGACCGGAATGACCTTGTCAAGGTATATCCCAATCCTGCCAACCGGGATGTTACCATTGCGGTGGATGGCTTGCCGGATGTTTTCTCGGTAGTGCTTACTGATGTAAGCGGAAGAACCATCCTGGCTAAGGAGTTCCGGAAAGCGGAGGCCGGCGTCTCGTTGTTCACTATGGATGTGTCAGCCGTGCTGACCTCCGTTTGCCTGATAAAAATACAGTCGGAAAATGTAAATGTTATCAAAAAACTCATAATTTCGCACTGATCTCTAACCAATACAATATGATCCGGTCATACAACCCACAAAAACAGTCAGTTGGTGGCTTTTGGTCAGCAATGTACCTGCTGGTTTTTGTTTTAGTTATTTCTGCCGGTTCTGCTGATGGTCAGACCATTGCTGTTTTTGAGTCCCGTACGGATTTTCTGGATACCGGCAATGGTCAGTTCAGGACCACCTTTACACTGAATGCCGGCAAGGCGCAATACGAACAACTCGTTTCGGTTGCACTCACGATGCCGGAAACCCTAACCCTGGAATCAACGAAAAATAAGAAAGACAAATACAGCTGCTCCATTACCTTCAAACATCCTACCGATACTCATTATGTTAAGAAAACTCTTCTGAACCTCGGTATAGAGCAGGTCATTATAAGCAATAAGCAAACAGCCCTGCCGGATCTTGATCCGGAGGCTCTCTGAACCAAAGATATTGAGGTTTTATGGAATTTTTACGTAAGCTGGCGGGGGCCTTGTGCCTCAACGCCGTTCTTTTACTACCGGCTATTGCGCAGATCAATGCCGGGCCGGATCTGTTCGTCTGCCAGGGTACAACAGTAACACTCAATGCTGTAGCATCGGGAGGATATGGAACCGATAGCTATACTTTCGAGGTCTTCCCTTTTCAGCCGGAAGCCTATACCGGTGGTACGCCGGTAACTTTTTCCGGCAACCAGGACGACCAGATCGCCGGTCCGTTCAACCTCGGATTCCAGTTCTGTTTTTTCAATACCTATTACAACCAGTTCTATATCGGAAGCAACGGATGGGTCGGATTCTCCTACAGTTCTTCGTGGACAACCTATACGAGTCAGGCCATTCCGAGTACCTCATCAGCGGTTCCGAAAAACTGCATTATGGCGCCCTGGCAGGACTGGCATCCGGGCGTGAGTTCCTCTTACGGACCTCCGTATGTATTTTATAAAACGGTCGGAACTGCTCCCAACCGCAAGCTGGTGGTTTACTGGAAGAGTTGTCCGATGTACTCATGCACAACCACTTACGGAACTTTTCAGATTGTATTGAATGAGCAGAGCAGCATCATCGA